>JAZQUE010000262.1:0-1221 GCA_045631145.1 Eubacteriales bacterium | reverse complement strand
TCAATGGCGGTCTTTTGCCCAAGGGTGAGGACATCCCTTTTTAGAGATATTCCGAGGTTATCGAGCTTTTCGGGTACGTAAAGAGTTTTAAAGGTGGTTATTTCCTTTCCGCTTGGAAGTAGATATTTCGCCGAAAGCTCTATCTCACTCTCCGCCCCTTCGGTTACGGTTACTTTCCCTTCCTCAAGAGTGGCGTTTTCGCTGAGTGCTATGTATTCGGCGTAAATACCGTCGATGTCGGTGACTGCGGTCATAGAGCTATCGTAAAACACCTCATCAAGCTCGATTTCAGCACCCCTCAAGGCAAAGAGTGTACCAGGAAGAAGCGTGGCGTTCGAGGGAATACCGTCGGGCTCTTTCGTATTAACGAAAAGGATAGCGTTAGATACCCCTCTCGGATAGCCGTCGGTGGGATAGTTCATCACCTTCATATCTGTGTTTCCCGGAAGCTTTACGCCGACAGTGGTTGAGCCGCCGCCGTCGAGGTTAAGCACCGTTTTTGCGCCGAGCTCTATCATCTTTTCGGCAAGCTCCGCATACGTCATACCCGAGCTGTAGTTTTCCTTCTTACCGTTGACCGAAAAGAATATTCCTTCTCCCTTTTCGGTTATACCCACGGCGGTGCGAGCATATCTTACCTTATCGGCATATTCGTCGGCGGTCTCGGGGATATACTTTCCCTCCTTGACTATAACGTCACCTCCGCCAACAACCCATATGGCATCCTCCCAGATATCGGAGGCGGTTATCTCAATCTCGACATTATCTCCTACGTGGAGCTTTGAGAACACCTCGTATGAGGGGTGGGAATTTGGGACTGTAAGCACGAAATGGTTTTCCTTTATAGGAGTGTTTGAGGTATTAAAGGAGATATTCTTAACTGCGCAGTATACCTTTGAGTTAATCTCGAGCTTGTCGCTTCTCGGCTTCAGAAGTATTTCGAGGCATTCAAAGTCAGAGCCCGTTGAGGTTGAATAGGTATCGTCGGTGAGGTAAAGCGAATAGACGAGTGGATATTTATTGTAGTAGAAGTCGAACTCGTTTCCCTTAAAGGAAATCTTTGAGGTGACGTCGGGCTTTCCGATATGTAAGCTGCCGTCCTCAAAAATGGCAAGAGCATTATTCCCGACGGGGGACGACAAAAAGCGTCGGTCGGCGACCACTGCGCCCAGTGGTATTCCCGTCGTGAAGCTGAAGAAGTCGGCGTTGACTCCCCCGACG
>JAZQUE010000261.1:0-1349 GCA_045631145.1 Eubacteriales bacterium | reverse complement strand
TGAAAGAAAGAGTAGTAACGGAACTTTCGGGGAAAACTTTTATAGCGTATGACAACAACGGAAATAGTATTGACGTACAAATTGCTAACCCTAATGATAAAATAAAAAATAAAAGCGGAAGTAAACAAAAAGTTCTTAAAGAGCTTTATAGAAAGAACAATTCAAATATCGTAAAACAAGAAGCAGTTGTCTTATCTGATGAACTAATACAAAGTTCGAAATTTGATTCTTCTGCATCTCCCAAATATTCTCACGATTGGCTTGACAATTACGGAAAGAACGATTGGGAATATTGGAAGGTATATTTACAAGAAAAAAATAAAACCGTTTGGGAAGCAACCTTAAATATTGCTAATACCGCAAACGGCGAAAAAATCTTGTATGATATTGACCCAATTAAAAAGGTGGAGGAGGGCATCAAATCACCCTCAACTACCACCGTTAATAGTATACCCAAAACTTCGCAAAATGTCAATAGTAAAGATTTACATTCTATCTCAACTCCCGTCTTTACTCCCGAGAAGGCTGCCGACGAGGTAGTGAAGCGTGCGGAGAACTCGGCAGACGTTACCGAGAGGCTTCCCATAAAGGCGCACAACAAGCTCCGTGAGGTTGAAAAGAAGCTTTGCCGTGATATTGCAAATCACTACGGCGTGTACGAATATCGGGTAAACGAGCTTCAGGAGGGTGTAAGGCGTCTCACGAGCGAATATCTCGAAAGCGGAAGCGTTAGTCTTGAAACGATAAAGGAGTTTGCCGATTTTATGAAGGAGCGCTTCGGCAAGGAGGACTCCTTCACGGGAGAGGACGGTATAACCTATCCCCTTTCAAACGGCGTAAAATTCGCTATCAGGGAAGCCATAAATTCCGACCTCCAATTCATAAAAGCAGAATACAAGCGCATATCCGACGAGGTTAACGGCAGAAGAGAGGAAAGCACCTCGGAGGATATAGCGACGGCAAGAAACGAGCGCACACGCCGTTTCGTTTCGAAAAAGGTGCGTGAGCTTCGTAACACTTTAACAGAGGACTTCGGAGTTGCCGAAAAGGATAAGAAGGGGCTTGAAGAGAAGATATACGCTTTAGTGGCGAAGATATCGCAGGGGACGTTTACAGAGGAAGACGTATCGCTCTTCTACGGTGACGTTTTCGACAGTGTGAGCATTCTCGACGACACGATGAAGCAGAATTATCCGTTGGTATATTCTTACCTTAAAACGACAAAGCTCACTCTTTCGGAAAGCAACAAAAAAGATTTAGCGGGCTACGGAAGCTACAAGGAGTTCAGAGAGGATGCGCCGAGCTTCCTAAAGATAGGCAAGGACGGTACGTCGGTTGCCGATATGTAC
>JAZQUE010000260.1:0-1059 GCA_045631145.1 Eubacteriales bacterium | reverse complement strand
AGGACAAACTTGTCACGACTACCCTCGTCGCTTCCTATGGCGGAGTGAGTGCAGAAACAACTCTTTACGTCGGACTTCCCAGCCTCGTTATCGAAGACTTTGAAGCACTTCCCGAAAGTGCCGATATCGGCTATAAAAGCGAAAAAGCGCTCGTCGTTCCGAAGGGAATCGCCAGCTACGGAGAACCGATGCAGATGAACCGCTTTCCGAGCGCCTTTACCCTGATGTATAAGGGAAGCTTCAAGGACGAAGCTGACCTTCTTATAACTACCTCGGAAGGTGAGGAAATGAGTATTCCCTACACCGTAAAAAGCGATTACGCAGGCGTCACGGGCTGGAGCGAGCTCGAGGCGGTCATACCCGAAACGCTGACGGGTAAGCTTTTCATAGTTTCTCCCTTTACCTCGAGAAACGAAAAGCCTGCCGTAATTGATAACTTTACCGCTTTTTACGGCGTAAGCGAGAGCTACTTTGACGATATAGAGGATAGCTGGGCAAAAGAATATATAGAAGCTCTCTATGAGATGGAGCTTACCGAGGGATATACCACCGACGACGGCAGACGACTTTTCGACCCCTCGCGTGAAATCACACGTGCCGAATTTGCGAAATTCACGACGCTTTTTGCGGGGCTTCAGTCGGGAGAGGGCGAGCTTTCCTTTAACGATAACGACCTCATCGCTGAATGGGCGAAGCCATACGTCTCGGCAGTGAGTGAAAACGGAATAATGAACGGCAGAAGGGAAGAGGACGGAACGCTTTCCTTTTCCCCTAACGACAAGATTACACGAACCGAAACTATGATAGTTATTTCGAGACTTCTCCCCGACCTCGAGGCGAGCGAAATTACCTTCGACGATAGTGGGCTCGTTCCCCAATGGGCGCTTGAGGGGGTATCGAAGGCGGTGTCAAGCGGAATAATTACAGGCTACGACGATAATACCCTGAGACCGCAGAACAATATAACGAGAGCAGAGGTGGCGGTAATCTTTTCAAGACTCTATCACTACCTTTATCCCGACGAAATTGACATTGCCGAAGAAAAATGATACAATGATT
>JAZQUE010000259.1:0-3074 GCA_045631145.1 Eubacteriales bacterium | reverse complement strand
TATATCCCGAAGAAATCGAAAACTACATCGCATCGGTTAAATATATCAAGGAAGTTATGGTTTACGCACTTGAGGAAAACGGTCAGGAGGTCGCACTCTGCGCCGAGGTATTCCTTGATAAGAGCGAGGTGGAGGCAATGGGAGACGTTGACGTTGCCGAAAAGCTCAAGGCAGATATCAAGACCGCAACCGCAGAGCTTCCCGTCTACAAGCAGATTTCAAAGGTAGTAATAAGAAAAGAAGAGTTCGTCAAGACCACTACCAATAAGATTAAGCGTCAGGCTCCCGAAAATAAAACGCTTGACAATTAATTTCCCCTGTGTTACAATAGTAAAAACGCATTGACGGAGTTCGCTTTATCGGCGAAAGGGTCTCAAGAGAGGGTAGGCGCTGGGAATACCCGACCCTTCGGTATCGCATTTCGCTCCCGAGTGGGCAGGGTGAAAATAGAGTAGTCCTGCACGGATGTCACCGTTAAAGGACGAAAAAAGTTATAAATTTGAGTGGTAACGCGGAAATCCGCCTCTGGTTCAGGGGCGGATTATTTTTTATTGAAAAGAGGTAGAATATGAAAGAAAAACTTTTGAGGATATCAAATGATGCCGAGAAAGCAATATCCGAAGCGACAAGTGAAAACGCTTTGCAGGAAGTAAAAGTTAAACTTCTTGGTAAAGAGGGAAGTGTCACACTTCTCTTGAAGGAAATACCCAAAGTGGCACCCGAAATGCGCGGAGAAGTGGGCAAAGCGGTAAACGAGGTGAAAAACAAGCTCACCGAAATGATTGAAGCTCGCCGTGAGGAAATAAAGCTCAAGGCATCGGAAATTCCCGCAGACTTCGACTACACACTCCCCGGAACGCTTCCTTTGTCGGGCGGACTTCATCCTATAACGCAGATGCGTTACGACCTTGACGACGCATTTCGTTCTATGGGCTTCGAGATTTATCAGGAGGACGATATCACGAGCGAATATTACGCTTTTGATAAGCTCAATTTCCCTCCCAATCACCCTGCTCGTGAGAGCATGGATACGTATTGGATAGAGGGACACGACAAGGGCAACGCCGAGGATAAGCTCTGTCTCCGTCCTCACCTCACGGGTGGCTCAGTAAGATATATGCAGACGCATAAGCCCCCTTACCGCTTTGTTTATCCAGGTCGAGTCTACCGCAACGAGACCACCGACGCCCGTCACGAAAGAGCCTTCTTCCAGTATGAAGCGCTTATAGTTGACAAGGACTTCACCTTCACCGCAGGTAAGGTAATGATAAAGAGCATTCTCTCGAAGGTGTTCGGCAAGGACGTTCCCGTTCGTATGAGAGCAGGCTTCTTCCCCTTCGTTGAGCCCGGCTTTGAAATTGATATGGGATGCCTCGTTTGCGGAGGCAAGGGCTGCAGCGTATGTAAGCATGTCGGCTGGATAGAGATTATGCCCGGCGGTACACCTCCCCCCAACGTTCTTCGTGCCGCAGGACTTGACCCCGACGAATATTCGGGCTTCTACGTAAATATCGGTCTCGACCGCCTCGTAATGATGCGTTACGGCGTCGATGATGTAAGACTTTTCCACAGTACAGACTTGAGATTTCTCGAGCAGTTCCATTAAGGAGGGAAGAAAAGATGAAATTATCACTTAACTGGATAAAAGACTACGTAGCGCTTCCCGATACGATGGACTTAAAACAGCTCGCATTCGACCTCACTATGTCTACCGTTGAGGTAGAGGGCGTACACGAGCTTGCACGAGACTTCGACGGCATCGTCGTCGGAGAAATAAAGGAAGTGCTTCCTCACCCCAACGCCGATAAGCTCCGCATCTGTAAGGTTGATATCAATGACGGCGAGATACACGATATCGTCTGCGGAGGCTCTAACCTTGAAGCAGGACAGAGCGTCGTCGTTGCCTGCCCAGGCTCCTTCGTGCGCTGGCACGGAGAAGGGGAGAAGGTTGAAATAAAGAACGCAAAGCTCAGAGGCGTGCCGAGCTTCGGTATGATATGCGCCGCAGTCGAGGTAGGTCTTGCCGACCTCTTCCCTGCAGAGGGCGAGCACGAGATAATGGACGTGACCTCCTTCGGTATCCCCGCAGGTACACCTCTTGCGAAGGCTTTCGGTCTCGACGACGTTATTCTCGAAATCGACAATAAATCTATGACCAACCGCCCCGACCTCTGGGGTCACTACGGTATCGCAAGAGAGCTTTCCTCACTCTATGAGCTTCCTTTGAGGGAGCTTACTCCCTTCCTTCCCGAAAAGGCTGAGAAGATGCCTATAAATATCGTTGACACCGAGCGTTGTCCGAGATATATCGGAGTTAAGATGGAGGGTGTCTCTGTCAAGGAAGCCCCCTTTGAGATGCGCTCAAGACTCTGGCGTGTAGGTCAGAGACCTATAAACGCACTCGTTGACATAACGAACTACGTTATGATGGCAACGGGTCAGCCTACTCACGCCTTTGATGCCGATAATATCGCAGGCGCTATCACCGTCAGACGTGCTGATGCATCGGAAAAGCTTCTCCTCCTTAACGGAAAAGAGCTTGAGCTTATTCCCGATGACCTCGTTATTGCCGACGACGACTGCGCAGTTGCACTCGCAGGCGTTATGGGTGGCGCAAAGGACTCTATCCTTCCCGACACGACGAAGCTTATTTTAGAGGTTGCGAACTTCGAATCGACGGGCGTCAGAAGAACCGCACTCCGATACGATAACAGAACCGAGGCTTCCTCACGTTACGAGAAGGCGGTTGACCCCGAAAGATGCGATATAGCCTTATCGCTCACAATGGAGCTTCTTTCGGAAAATTACCCCGACCTCAAGGTTACGGCATTCACCGACGAGTACCCCGTGAAGCTCGTGAAGAAGGAAATCGACCTTCCCGTTTCTTACCTTGAGAGAAGACTCGGTAAGAAGATTACCGAGGAGGACGTGGCGAAGAAGCTCGGACTTCTCGGCTTCGAGGTGACCTTTGAGGGCGAGAATATGCACGTCGTCGTTCCTACATGGCGTTCGACGGGAGACGTATCTATCAAGGCGGACATAATGGAAGAGGTAGCCCGTATGTACGGCTACGA
>JAZQUE010000258.1:0-3495 GCA_045631145.1 Eubacteriales bacterium | reverse complement strand
TTACAATGCCTTAATAATTTCTTCAAGAACTGCGCCTGCCTGACGTGCGGCGATATCCGAAAAGCTATCGTAGCTCATCCCCGCATTGTTATCGGCAAAGTCCGAAATACATCTTATCACGAGGAAAGGCGCGCCGTTCAGAATAGCGGTATGCGATATAGCGGCACCCTCCATCTCGACGCAAGCGCCCGAAAGCTCTTCACGGAGATATCGGCTCTTTTCGTCGTCCTCGACGAAAGAGTCTCCGCTGACTACCCTGCCCTTTTTAAAGTTTTTTACTTTTCCCTCTCGCTTTAGCTTATCCGCCGCTTTTACGGCAAGCTCTACGAGCTTTTCGTCACAATGAAAGACGCTCGTACCGAGATTCACGTCCTCCTCGAGAAGTGAGAGTGGGTAGAAGTCGTGGTACATCGTATCCTCGGCGATTACCATATCGAGAACCGAGAGGCTTCTGTCAAGTCCTCCCGCAACTCCGACGTTTATCACTATATCGGGGCTATACTTATCAATGATGCGCTGGGTGGAAGCTGCACTGTTTACCTTACCTATTCCCGAGACCGTTGCGATAATATCGTGTCCCGAAAGCTTCGCAGTATAAACTCCCCTACCGTCAGACTCCGCATTAAAGCTCTCTCTGATATAGGCTATTTCCTTATCCATAGCGCAAATAATTGCTATTTTACTCATATTTTCACCCTTAATCGAGATAGTCGCGAAGCTTCTTCGAACGGCTCGGGTGTCTGAGCTTACGAAGCGCCTTTGCTTCTATCTGTCTTATTCTCTCTCTTGTGATATTGAATTCCTTGCCCACCTCTTCAAGCGTTCTCGTTCTTCCGTCCTCAAGTCCGAAGCGAAGCTTCAAAACGCTCTTTTCTCTTGCGGTAAGGGTGTTCAATACCTCGTCGAGCTGCTCCCTGAACATCGTAAAGCTTACGGCATCGGCGGGAGCAGGTGCCTCATCATCGGGAATGAAGTCGCCGAGGTTGCTATCCTCCTCTTCACCGATGGGAGTTTCAAGCGAGACGGGCTCTTGAGCCACCTTGAGTATATCGCGAACCTTATCGACGGGCATTCCCGTAAGCTCGGATATCTCCTCGGGTGATGCATCGTGTCCCTTCTCCTGAAGTATCTGTCTTGACGCTCTCTGTACCTTGTGAATGGTTTCCACCATATGTACAGGGATGCGTATGGTTCTCGCCTGGTCGGCAATAGCTCTCGTTATCGCCTGTCTTATCCACCAGGTCGCATAGGTTGAAAACTTATATCCTTTTTTGTAGTCGAACTTTTCTACCGCCTTCATAAGACCGAGGTTTCCCTCCTGAATGAGGTCGAGGAAGTACATTCCGCGTCCCATATATCTTTTGGCGATACTGACGACGAGTCGAAGATTGGCTTCGACGAGAAGCTGTTTTGCCTCCTCGTCGCCTGCAAGCATTCTCTCCGAAAGCTCTATTTCCCTTTCGGTTTCAAGGAGAGGCACCTTACCTATCTCCTTGAGGTACATTCTGACGTGGTCCTCGATAGCAAGTCCCTCGCTCAAGAGGGCGTTTTCCATATCCTCGGAGGTTTCGAGAGTTTCTACCTCCTCGAAGTCGTCGAAGTCCTCGGCGTCGCCATACGAGTCGGTTACCTCGATGCCCATTGCTTCAAGGCTTTCGTAGACCTTTTCCATCATTTCGGCGTCTACGTCTACCCCTTCGAGTGCCTCCATTATCTCGAGTGAGGTGACGACGCCCTTTGCCTTTGCTTTTTTGATAAATGCCAGTATTTCCGGCTTTAAGTCTGTTGACTGTGAGGTTATTTCGGAGCCCTTCTCCAAATTATTAGTTGTCATATTCTTATAGTTGTCCCTTTCTTTTGTTGTCTTCCTTATCTAAAGCCTTTAAATTTTGATATTCTTGTAGGATGTCTGAGCTTACGGAGAGCCTTTGCCTCTATTTGTCTTATTCGCTCTCTCGTTATATTGAATTCGCGTCCGACCTCCTCGAGAGTTCTCGGAACTCCGTCGTCAAGTCCGAAGCGCATTCTTATTACGTTTTCCTCTCTGTCGGTGAGGGTTTTGAGCACCTCGCTTATCTGCTCCTTGAGCATCGTCTTTCCGACTATCTCATCGGGCTCGGGAGATGCTTCGTCGGCGATAAACTCCCCGATACTGCTCTCCTCGTCCTCTCCGACGGGGCTATCTATCGAAATGGGCTCCTGCGCCATCTGCATAATTTCGCGAACCTTATCTGCGGGAAGTCCCGAAAGCTCGGCAATCTGCTCGGTGGTAGCCTCCCTTCCGTTTTCCTGAAGAAGCTGACGGGCACAGCGCTGTATTCTGTGCATCGTTTCGACCATATGGACGGGAATACGAATGGTTCTCGACTGGTCGGCAAGTGCTCTCGTTATCGCCTGTCTTATCCACCACGTTGCGTAGGTCGAGAATTTATAGCCCTTGGTATAGTCGAACTTTTCGACTGCCTTTATGAGTCCCGAGTTGCCCTCCTGAATGAGATCGAGAAATCCCATTCCGCGACCTATGTATTTCTTTGCGATACTGACGACCAGTCGAAGGTTCGCCTCAACGAGAATATTTCTCGCCTCAATGTCGCCCTCCGCAATTTTCTTTGCTACCTCAATCTCCTCCTCAGAGGAAAGAAGCTTGACCTTTCCTATGTCCTTGAGATACATTTTGACGTGGTCTTCTATCGGCATTACGTCGCCTGCTATAAGGCTTTCAACGTCCTCGGCGGGATTAAACTCGTCGTCGGAGTCGAAATCGTCAAAGTCGGGCATATCCTCGCCAAAATCGGCAACGGTTATTTCAATGCCAAGCTCCTCAAGCTTTTTGTAGACCTTTCCCGCTTCCTCGTCGGTAAGCGAATTCGCCTCGATGGTTTCAAGAATTTCCTCGCTGTCAAGCGAACCGTTCTTCTTTGCTTTATTTATAAGCTCGCTTATGTCAAATTTGTCTTCGGTCACGGGATTATGATTCTTTTGTGCTGTCATAGTCCTTTTCCTTTCAACTTTTATTTTTTTGACTTCTTGAGTTCTTCTATTCTCTTAAAAAAATCGTCCTCGCTGTCTTCCTCAATCTGTTTTTTCAGTGCCTCGGCGAGTTCTTTTGCTACGTCAAGGCTATTATTTTTAAGCTCCCGTCGCTTTAGCTTCATTTCGGTGATACGACCCATTTCGTCGGGCGAAAACGCTTCTCCGAAGCTGCTCTCGCCGTCGCTTTCGCTTTCCTTCAAAAGCTCCGCGAAAACTCTTTTCGTGAAGTCGCACTTAAATATATCCTCCGAAAGAATGCCCTTCATTTCGGGAACTGACAAAAACTCGGGGTGCATAAGTAAAATACCGATGAGGTTCTCTTCCTTTTTTACGGTAGAGAGGTTTTTGGCACTGTCGAGATTAATTCTGTCGCCATAGCCGACGCTCTTATTTATCTCTTTCTTTATAAACTCTCGCTGTGCGGTATCGGTCTTTTTCTTCTGCCTTTTCTTTACGTCGCTT
>JAZQUE010000257.1:0-3845 GCA_045631145.1 Eubacteriales bacterium | reverse complement strand
ACCCTGATGAGCGGCAGATTTTTATCGGGGAAGCGGAAGTGTCCATTCGTTCTCCCAAGGATGCTTTTGAACACGGCATCGGCATGATCCACCAGCACTTCAAGCTGGTAGACGTGCTCACCGCCGCCGAGAATATCATTCTCGGTCTTGAGGGTAAGCAGCGCCTTGATATGAAGGCCGTCAACCAGAAGGTCCGCGAGATATGCGAGGCTTACGGTTTTGACGTTGACCCCAACCAGAAGATCTACGAGATGTCCGTTTCCCAGAAGCAGACCGTTGAGATAGTCAAGGTGCTTTACAGAGGCGCGGATATCCTCATTCTTGACGAGCCTACGGCAGTTCTTACTCCGCAGGAGATCGAAAAGCTCTTTGCAGTACTCCGCCGTATGCGTGACGACGGAAAATCTATTATAATTATCACACACAAAATGAACGAGGTTCTTTCTCTTTCTGACAGAGTAGCAGTACTCCGAAAGGGCGAGCATATCGCAACGGTAAATACTGCCGAAACCTCGGTCTCCGAGCTCACAGAGCTTATGGTTGGTAAAAAGATTTCACTTAATATCAACCGAACTACTCCTCACGACATCACCGACCGCTTGGTCGTAAAAAATATATCTGCGGTAAATGAGGAAGGAGTCAAGGTTCTTGACGATATCTCCTTTATTGCGAAATCAGGTGAAATACTCGGCATCGCAGGTATTGCAGGAAGCGGACAAAAGGAGCTTCTTGAAGCAATAGCAGGACTTCAGCCTCTCACCGATGGCGAGGTAAGATACGTTTCTCCCGACGGCGAAAACTTTAACCTTCGCCGCCGTACCCCCGAGCAGATAAGAGAGCTCGGTGTCCGACTTTCCTTCGTTCCCGAGGACCGTCTCGGAATGGGACTTGTCGGAAGTATGGACATCATTGATAATATGATGCTCCGCAGCTACAAGAAAGGACATTCCATCTTCCTTAACCGTAAGAGTCCCAAGAAGCTTGCGGAAGAGATTGTTGACGAGCTTGAGGTTGCAACCCCCGACGTAAAAACCCCCGTCCGTAAGCTTTCTGGCGGTAACGTACAGAAGGTTCTCGTCGGACGTGAAATCGCCGCAAAGCCCAAGGTTCTTATGGCGGCATACCCCGTAAGAGGACTTGATATTAACTCCTCTTATACCATCTATAATCTTCTTAACGAACAGAAGGAAAACGGCGTCGCCGTTATCTTCGTCGGCGAGGATCTCGACGTCCTTATCGACCTTTGCGACAGAATTATTGTCATCGCCTCGGGTAAGATTACGGGCGAGGTAGACGCACGAACCGCCTCGAAGGAAGAAATCGGCGTTATGATGACAGGAGAAAGAAAAAAGGAGGCAAATGAAAATGAGTAATACCAAGACAGTTAAAAAGCACGAGCCCCTTTTTCATATAGTTAAAAGAAACGCTATTCCTTGGTGGAAGGCGTGGATAGTCAGAGCGGTTTCGATAGCACTCGCAGTCGTCGCTTGCTCGATAGTAACTATACTTTTAACAAAACAAAACCCCGTTCTCGTATGGGCGGCTATGTTTAAGGGCGCATTCGGCACCGAAAGAATAGTATGGCGACTTTGCCGTGACGTTTGCCTCCTCCTTTGCGTCTCTCTCGCAGTTACCCCCGCATTTAAAATGCGCTTCTGGAACTGTGGTGCAGAAGGTCAGGTGCTTATGGGATGCCTTGCTACCTTTGCCGTCGTAAGATTCTGTGGAGCAACGATGTCAGAGCCCCTTCTTCTCGCAGTGTGTCTCGTTTCAGCACTCGTCGTCGGTGCAATATGGGGACTTATTCCCGCCCTTTTCTATGCGTTTTTTAAAACTAACGAAACGCTCTTTACCCTTATGATGAATTACGTCGCCAAGGGACTTATCACCCTTTCGATTATACACTTTGAATGGGAAAACACCTTCGGCTCGCAGATAGTTTCACCCCTCCGAATAGGAAGACTTCCAAGAGTTTATAACGAACACCTCATTATAATTCTCACCGTCGTAGCCTTGACCGTATTTATGTATATCTATCTCAACTATACCAAGCAAGGCTATGAAATCTCTGTCGTAGGTGAAAGTGAAAATACCGCAAATTACATCGGTATTAATGTAAAAAGCGTTGTTATCAGAACAATGCTCATCTCGGGTGCAATATGCGGACTTGCAGGCTTCCTTCTTGTTAGTGGCAAGGACGGAACAGTGTCTCCCGAAACGGCAGACGGCAGAGGCTTTACGGCAATTATGGTGTCGTGGCTCGCTAAATTTAACCCCATCTATATGATTATCACCTCCTTTTTGCTTGTATTCTTCCAGTTTGGCTCAAAGGAGATTACCCGTTCCTTCCGACTTAACGACGATTTTTCGGAAATTCTTACTGGTATAGTTATTTTCTTTATAATCGGAAGCGAGTTCTTTATCAATTATCAAATCAAAATGCGTAAGCTCGGAAAGGAGAGAAAATAAATGACAGTATTTATTCAAGGCGCTATCCGTCAGGCGATGCCTCTTCTCTTCGGTGCTACGGGCGAAATACTCACCGAAAAATCGGGTAACCTCAACCTCGGTATACCAGGTATAATGTACGTCGGAGCGATAAGCGGAGTTATAGGAGCAACTCTCTATGAGCATAGCGTAGGAGCTGAAGCCATAGTACCTGCACTCGCTATTTCGATTACTCTTCTTGCTTCTCTTCTCGGCTCGCTTTTGATGGGACTTATATATTCATTTCTCGTTATATCCCTTCGTGCAAATCAGAACGTTACCGGTCTCGCACTTACTACCTTCGGTATCGGTATAGGTAACTTCTTCGGCGGTTCTCTTACCAAGATTATCGGCTCACAGACCGCTAACATTTCTCTTGGCAATATCAGCTGCTACTTTAAAATGACACCACCCTTTGCCGATAAGCTCGGTTGGTTCGGCGATTATTTTCTTTCGTACGGCTTTTTAACATACCTCGGTATTATAATCGCTATTATTGCAGGCTTTACTCTTTCGAGAACAAGAGTCGGACTTCATCTCAGGGCAGTAGGGGAGAACCCTGCCACCGCCGATGCAACGGGTGTGAACGTAACGAAATATAAGTATATGGCTACCTGCATTGGAAGTATGATAGCAGGACTCGGCGGACTTTATTATATCTTCGAATATACGGGCAACTGGTCGAACAACGGCTTCGGCGACAGAGGCTGGCTTGCAATAGCCCTCGTTATCTTCGCTCTGTGGAAACCCGTAATTGCAATTTTCGGTTCAATTCTCTTCGGCGCTCTCTATATGCTCGGTATCACTACCGTCGGCATCTCAAGAGAGATAAAGGAAATCTATGAGCTCCTTCCGTATCTTGCGACTATCCTCATTCTTATTATTACCTCAATTCGCAACAAGAAGGAAAATCATCCTCCCGCATCCCTCGGACTTTCATATTTCCGAGAAGAAAGATAACTCAAACGGCAAGGCGTAAAGCCTTGCCGTTTTTTGAAATTCGAGTCCTTATGGCAAAGCACAAAAAACAAAAGAGCATCTTGCGACGCCCTTTTGTTTTTGGTCTTCCCTACAGGACACAACGCCGATTTTATCCCTATTTTCCTTATGCTTTTTAAAATCATTGTTGCCTAATTGTTGCCTATGATACTTTTTTTCAAGAAAAATTGTCTGTTAAAATGCGACAAGTCCGACAGCCTCAAGGTATTCGTTTACACGGCTCACGTTATCGTTTATAAAATCATTCGTTGCGTCGCAGTACGTGTTCATTGTGACAGTAATGTCGGTATGCCCCATAAGCTCTTGAAGTGCCTTGAAGCTCATACCGCCCTCGATACAACGTGTACCATATGTGTGAC
>JAZQUE010000256.1:0-3150 GCA_045631145.1 Eubacteriales bacterium | reverse complement strand
AAAGAGAGGTGCCGATGTTTTCGCCAAACGCCTTGAAGAAGGTGTATGCCATACCGCCGCCTACGATAAGGGTATCAACCTTTTCAATGAGGCTGTTGATAACGCCTATCTTGTCGGAAACCTTAGCGCCGCCGAGGATAGCAACGAAGGGACGTGCGGGCTCTGTATGAGCACCACCCATAACTTCAACTTCCTTCTGGATAAGGTAACCGCAAACTGCAGGCTTTTCAGGGCAGAACATTGCAACGCCTGCGGTAGATGCATGAGCACGGTGAGCCGTACCGAACGCATCGTTTACATATATATCGCAAAGAGAGCCAAGCTCCTTTGCAAACGCTTCGTCGTTCTTTTCCTCTTCCTCGTGGAAACGTACGTTTTCAAGAAGCATAACGTCGCCGTCCTTAAGCGCTGCAACCTTCGCCTTTGCATCCTCGCCGATTACGTCCTTTGCTATAACAACTTCACGTCCGAGAAGCTCGGAAATTCTCTTTGCAACGGGAGCAAGAGAAAGCTTGGTGATATCGCCTGCACCCTTCTTAAGAGCTGCTTCGGTTGCCGCTGCTCTCTCCTCTTCGGGAAGAGCCTCTATTTTCTTCTTTTCCTTCTTCGAGAGCTTGAGGGTAGCGTTAAGCACGTTGTGAGGTCTGCCCATATGAGAGCAAAGAATAACCTTCGCGCCGTTGTCGGAAAGATACTTGATAGTGGGAAGCGCTCCTACTATTCTCTTGTCATCGGTGATAACGCCGTCCTTAAGGGGAACGTTGAAGTCACATCTTGCAAGAACTCTCTTGCCAGATACTTCGATATCTTCAATAGTCTTCTTGTTATACATCGTTTTTTCTCCTATCTTTATATAGATTAATTGTTTTCCAATATAGTATGATAACACAAAGCGTGAAATTTTACAATAGATTTTTGTGAATTTTTTAACAGTTTTATCTAATCTTTTACGAATTCAACTATATCCTCTATCTTGCAATCAAGAGCCGAGCATAATTTGTCAAGCGTTTTGGTTTCTATATTTTCGTTTGCTTTAAGACGCCTTACAGTTTTACTGTCAATACCGCATTTTCACGCAAAACGTAGGTAGATACTCCCTTTTCTTTCATTGTTATGAAAAGTTTATCAAATTTTATCATTACAATACTTTCTTATAAATCACGCTTTTAGAAACGCCTCTGTCCTTTGCCGCCGCCTTTATGGCGTCCATTCTTTCGAGTCCATCGTCAAGATAATGCTGAACGTGCTCGACCTCGGTCATATCCTCCCAGAACGCTCTCACGTTCTCCTTCGTCGCCCCCTCGATAACGAGGACGAATTCTCCCTTGGGGTTATTTTCATTATAGTGCTCCACCGCAGAAGAAAGAGTAGTGCGAAATACTTCCTCGTTTATTTTCGTTATCTCGCGGACGAGCGAAATTCTTCTGTCGCCGAGAGTCTCAAGCATTGCCGAAAGGGTGTCTCGGAGCTTGTGGGGCGCTTCGTAAAAAATAAGTGTATAGGGCGAAGTCTTCACCTCGTCGAGATGGCGTCTTCTTTCGGCTTTGTTCGTCGAAAGAAAGCCCTCAAATAAAAAGCGTCCCGTCGGAAGTCCCGAAACCGTAAGCGCCGAAACGAGAGCGCAGGGTCCCGGAACAGAAAAAGTATCAATTCCGTTTTCAGCGCAAAGCCTGACGAGGTCTTCTCCCGGGTCGGAAATTGCGGGAGTGCCTGCGTCACTGACGATAGCACCACTCTCTCCTGCCTTCAAGCGCTTTATTATTTCTTCGCCTTTTTCTCTTTTGTTGTGCTCGTGGTAGCTTACAAGAGAGTTTTTTGCCCCGATGCACATAAGAAGCTTGCCCGTCACTCTAGTATCCTCGCAAGCCACAAAATCAACCTCCGTGAGCACCTTTTTCGCTCTCTCCGAGAGATCGGAAAGATTTCCTATCGGGGTTGCAACGATATAAAGAGCACCTTTTACAATTTCATTCGACATAATTATCCTCACATAATGCCTTCGGAATAAACCTTTTTCATTCCGTCGGTATAGGTATTATCATCATTGTAGATAACGAAGGGCTTTAAAACCTTAAGAGAAGAAGACGCTTTTTTTCTCGCTTTTATAAGAACGAGGGTGGGCGCTTCTCCCTTTCGGGACGCCACCTCGAGCATCTCCTTCGGTTCAAGGTCGGCTTCCCTTAATGCGACAAAGAGGTCACACAGTCTGTCGGGACGGTAGATGACGAAAAAGTCTCCGCCGTTTTTAAGTAGCTTCGAGGCAGACGTGCAGACGTCGTTTATATCGCAGAAGAGCTCGTGCCTTGCAGTGAGCTTTCTTTCACTCTCGTTTAAGTACCCCGAGGTCATCTTCATATAGGGAGGGTTCGAGAAAACGAAGTCAAGGCTCTCGTAGCCATACCCTCTCATATAGGACGGCGTTATGTTTTTAAGGTCGTCGTGTATTACCTCGATTTTCCCTTCCATTCCCGAAAGAGCGACGTTTTCTCTTGCAAGGTCGGCGTAGTCCTTTTGTATCTCGAAGGCGAAAAGCTTCTTCAGACTTTTGTGATGACAGAGAAGAATGGGAATAATTCCCGTGCCCGTACCGAGCTCCGCCCCCACCGAGTCCTTTTTCACACTGACGTAAGCCGAAAGGAGCACCGCGTCTGTGCCGTAGGCAAAGCCCTCGGTATACTGATATATGGAAATTTTATCGTTTATTTTATCAAGTCTTTTAATCATCTATTCTTCCCGAAAGTTTAATGTTCCGCATACTCTGGCGCTTCATATCCTTTTCTGCTGCAGAATCTCTCTTGTCATAGAGCTTCTTACCCTTACAAAGACCTATTTCGAGCTTTGCTCTTGAGTTTTTAAAGTATATCTGCAAGGGAATAACACTGTAGCCTTCCCTTCCGACGAGTCCGAAAAGCTTCATTATCTCCTTTTTGTGCATAAGGAGCTTTCTTACCCGAAGGGAATCGCGGTTGAAGATATTTCCTTTTTCGTAGGGAGAAATGTGTACACCAAGCGCAAACAGTTCGCCGCCGATGACTTTGCAGTATGAATCTTTGAGATTGACCTGTCCGAGACGAAGACACTTTACCTCTGTTCCGTACAGCGCGATCCCTGCTTCGTATGTTTCTTCCACAAAATAGTCATGGCGTGCTT
>JAZQUE010000255.1:0-5242 GCA_045631145.1 Eubacteriales bacterium | reverse complement strand
AATTCTGCATTTTGCATTCTAAAACGGAGTTTTAAAATGAGTATAAAGGTCGGATTTGTGTCTCTCGGATGCCCGAAGAACACTTGTGACACCGAAGTAATGCTCGGCATACTGAACGACGCAGGCTACGAGATAGTCAGCGAGGATATCTATGCCGACGTAATGATAATCAACACCTGCGCCTTTATAAAAAGCGCAAAGGAGGAGGCAATAGAGTCGATACTCGACGTTGCCTATCTCAAGGAGCACCACAGTCTCAAGGGAATAGTGGTGACGGGCTGTCTTGCGACACGCTACGCCTCCGATATAGAAAAGACGCTTCCCGAGGTTGACGCCATTCTTTCGGCAGGCGACGAGGGAAGAATAGTCGAGGCGGTCGAGGCGGCGTACAGAGGAGAGCGTTTTGTTGCCGTATCTCCCACCGAAAACTTAAAGTTCGGAGGAGACAGAGTAGTTACAACCCCTGAATATACCGCATATCTCAAGATTGCAGAGGGCTGCGATAACCGCTGCGCGTACTGCTCTATTCCCGATATACGAGGAAAATTCAGAAGCCGTGAGCTTGAGGATATTATCGCCGAAGCCCACACCCTTTACGAGCTCGGCGCAAGAGAGCTTTGCCTCGTTGCGCAGGATACGACCCGCTACGGACTCGACATTTACGGCGAGTATTCACTCGATAAGCTCGTTGACAGACTTGCGACAGAGCTTAACTTTAAGTGGATAAGGCTTCTTTACTGCTACCCCGATAAGATAACGAATTCTCTTATCGAGGTGATGGCGAAGCATAAGAGCGTTGCAAAGTACATAGATATGCCCATTCAGCACATAAACGAAAGAGTTCTTTCGGTAATGAACCGACACGGCGGCAGCGAGGTCATAAAGGACGCAGTAAAGAGACTTCGGGAGAAAATGCCCGATATAACTATTCGTACGACTGTAATTACCGGCTTCCCCACCGAAACGGCGGCAGAGGCAAACGAGCTTCTTTCTTACGTTAAGGAAACCCGATTTGAAAGGCTCGGTGCATTTACCTACTCGAGAGAGGAGGACACTCCCGCATACTCGATGAAGGGACAGGTTCCCGAAAAGACCAAGGAAAAGAGATGCGAGAGCATTATGGAGGCGCAGTATAAGATACACGCCGAAAAGAACGAGACTCTCGTCGGAAAGACTCTCGACGTTCTCGTTGAAGGATACGACCCCGTAGGAGAGACCTATTTCGGAAGAACCGAAATGGACGCTCCCGAAATAGACGGAAAAATCTACTTTTCCGCAAAAAGAAGACTTCGTGACGGCGAATTTATAAAGGTCAGAGTGACGGGTGTTCTCGATTACGACCTTGTCGGCTCGCAGTCCGAATAAAAAGGAGAAATTATGAGTAAAATTAACCTTCCAAACAAGCTTACTATCTTGAGAATGTTTCTCGTTCCCATCGTTATGGTATTCATTCTTTACCCCTCTCTTACGGGTAACAACGCCCTTCTTTACGGAATTATCCCCGCACTTCTCTTTATCGTTACCGCAATAACCGACTTCATCGATGGCAAGATAGCGAGAAAGCATAACCTCATTACCGACTTCGGTAAGTTTATGGATCCCGTTGCCGATAAGTTTATGGTAATCGGCTCACTCGTTGCAATTACCGTTGCGAACGACGCACTCAGACCGTTTATGGTATGGGTTTCGGTAATCGTAATATTCCGCGAGCTTGCGGTTACAAGCGTTCGACTCGTTGTTTCGGGCGAGGGAATCGTCGTTCCTGCGAACTGGCTTGGAAAATGCAAGACGATGACGCAGTCGATTTCCATCGTGGTATTTCTCATAGAGCATCTTTTCTGGGACCTCTATATTTTCTCGTATATCGGTATGGCGGCAACCGCATTTCTCACTCTCTGGTCGGGAATCAACTATCTGAAGGAGTATTGGAAATACATTGACCCAACTAAATAACTTCGAAGAAAAGAAACTTAATACGGCGGGAATAGATGCCTTCGTTTTTCCCTCCTCAAGTCATAGCTTTTGCCTCGCCCTTTATATAAAGGCGGGGCCTATGTACGAGGGAGAGGAGGAGGGTGGCTATTCCCATTTTTTTGAACATATTATTTTCAGAAATATAAACCGATTGATGTCGGGGGAGCTTTACCGAGAGCTCGACCGACACGCACTCACCTTTTCGGGCACGACCTATAACGAGATGATACAGCTCTCCCTTCAGGGAAGCCCGAAGCATTTCGGGAAGGCGCTCGATATCCTCGCTCTCGCCCTTTCTCCCCTCGTTATAACGAAGGAGGACTTCCTCGGCGAAAAGGAGAGAGTAAAGCGTGAAATAAGAGAGGACACCTATTCCTCGAGCGTTGATGCCCTTTCCCAGAAAAGCGTATGGAGAGGCGCTCCCCTTGAAAACACCATTACGGGCAAGGTGGGCAAGATTTCTGATATGTCGATGAAGGGGATAGTCGCCTTCCGAGACAAAATTTTCACCGAGGAGAACGTCTTTTTCTATCTGACGGGTGCATTCTCGAAGGAGGACGAGGAATATTTTGCGAAAAAAGTGTCGTCGCTCACTCTTACGGGGGGCGAGAAGAGAACTAACCGAGCACTACTGCCCGAAGCCTTTTTTCGCCGTTGTCCCGACGTTTTCGTCAAGCGTGCCGACTACTGCAAGGTGAAGCTTTCCTTCGACGTCGATACGGCAAGGATAAAAAAAGAGGCGAGGGACGTCGTTTACGATATGCTTTTTCAGGGGGACACCTCGAGAATTTTCCTCGAGCTTTCCGAGAAAAACGGCTACGTCTATAGCTTTGACGCAAACTTTGAGGAGTACGCCAACGTCGGCGTTATCTCCCTTTCCTTCGAGACTGCCGAAAAGGACTTTTTGAAGGCTTTTTCTCTTGCCCTGACTCTTATTACGGCAGGCTTTGATGCCGAGGGCTTCGCCTTTGCTAAAGCGCCATATACTGAAAACTATCTCTTTTTGCTCGACGACGCCGAGGCTCTTAACTTCAATAAGGTTTACGAAACGCATTTCCTCGGTTCGGGCTACTCGTCTTTGGAGGAGAGGCGTGAGAAATATCTCTCTCTGACGCTCGACGAGGTGCAGAGGGCAGGTCGTGAGATTTTCAGAAAAGAGAACCTCACCGTTGCCGTCAAGCACAAAAAGGCGGAAATAGAGAAGGAAATTAAAAAAATAATTGACGAAATCTTTTAAATTTGATACAATAGTGTATATTTTTTCTAAGAGAGGCAAAAAAATGAAAAAAATTGCAATAGCAGGCTACGGAAACCTCGGACGAGGTGTTGAGGCGGCAATAAAGAACCGAGACGATATGGAGCTCGTTGCGGTAATTACGAGACGCGCCCCCGAAAGCCTTAAAATAAAGACAGAAGGCGCATCTGTTATAAATTTCAGCGATATAGAGAGCCTTAAAGGAAAGGTAGATGCCATAATCATCTGTGCAGGTTCGGCGACCGACCTCCCCGAAATGACACCTATGCTTGCAAAGGACTTTTCGGTTATAGACAGCTTCGATACCCACGCTAAAATTCCCGAGCACTTCAAAAGGGTTGACGAGGCGGCGAGAGAGGGCGGAAATATCGCTATGATATCGGTGGGCTGGGACCCAGGTATGTTCTCGGTGAACCGACTTTATTCCTCGGCAATACTCCCCTGCGGTAAGGACTATACCTTCTGGGGACGAGGCGTGAGCCAAGGTCACTCCGACGCTATAAGACGAATTGAGGGCGTGGTTGACGCAAGACAGTACACCGTTCCCGTAGAAAGCGCCGTCGAAAGAGCGAAAAGCGGACAAGAGCCCGAGTTTACCACCCGTGAAAAGCACACGAGAGAGTGCTTCGTCGTGGTTGAGGAGGGCGCAGATAAGGCAAGAATAGAAAGGGAAATCAAGGAGATGCCCAACTACTTTGCCGACTACGACACGACGGTCACCTTCGTTTCTCTCGAGGAGCTTCACCGTGACCATAAGGGACTTCCTCACGGCGGTAGAGTTATCCGTACGGGAAAAACGGGCTTCGAGCTTGAGCATTCACATACTATTGAGTATTCTCTCACCCTTGACTCTAACCCCGAATTTACCGCAAGCACAATAGTTGCCTACACCTCTGCAATGATAAAAATGAAGGAGAGAGGCGAGGTCGGATGCAAGACGGTATTCGATATAGCCCCCGCCGACCTCTCGGAGCTTTCGAAGGAAGAGCTCCTCTCACATATGCTTTAATAAAAAAGGAAAAGAAAAATGATATCAGACAATATAACGGTAAACACTCTCGGTCATCTTGAATTTGCGGGCGTTGACACCCTCACGCTTGCAAAAGAGTACGGCACACCCCTCTATCTTATCGACGAGGACAAGATAGTTTCAAGAGTAAGAGAGTACAAAAGCGCTATGAAAAGCGCATTTTCTCCCGAATCAGAGCCCTGCTTTGCAGGAAAAGCGCTTTGCTACACCGACCTTTACAGAACTCTTGAAAGGGAGAATATGTGGATAGACGTCGTCTCTCCCGGTGAATTTTACACCGCGAAAAACGCAGGCTTCGACTTATCGAGAGCGATGTTTCACGGAAACAACAAAACCGACTCCGACCTCACCCTCGCCCTTGAATCGAAGGTGGGAAGAATAGTCGTTGACAGTCTCGACGAAATGAAGGCACTCGACAGAATAGCGGGAGAAATGGGAGTGAAAGCACCCGTAATTCTCCGCCTTACCCCAGGCATCGACCCTCACACCCTCAAGGCGATAAATACGGGTACGGTTGACTCGAAGTTCGGAGTTGCTATCGAGACGGGAGATGCCGAAAGGTTTGTAAAGAGCGCGCTTGATGCAGAGAATATAACGCTTTACGGCTATCATTGCCATATCGGTTCGCAGGTCTTCGACTGCACTCCCTTTGTTGAAGCGTCCGACAGAATGTTTGCCTTCTCGGCGCTCATTCGTGACAAATTCGGCTTTACTGCTCCCGAGCTTAACCTTGGCGGCGGAATGGCGGTAAGATACGTCGAAAGCGACCCCGAGATAAGCTATACCGAAAATATAGAAACAATCGGAGCACATATAAAAACCCTTCTTGAAAAATATTCTCTTTCTATGCCCCGCATCTTTATGGAGCCGGGCAGAAGCATCGTCGCCGACAGCGGTATGACTCTTTATACCGTCGGAAGCGTAAAGACGATAGAGAATTATAAGAGCTACGTTTCTATCGACGGCGGAATGGCGGATAACCC
>JAZQUE010000254.1:0-1437 GCA_045631145.1 Eubacteriales bacterium | reverse complement strand
AACGACAAAAGGTCAAGACTTTATAACAGGTCGTACCGCAAGTGAGCAAAAGGTTATTGACAACGAAGTAAACCGCATTATAGAAGAACGCAAAAAGAACGGTGAAAAGGTCAAAAAGTCGGAAATCTATGAAGACGTTGAAAACAGCCTCAAAAAAGGATATATCGGAACTGACACAATAGAGTCGATAATCGGTGAGAAGGCTTACAGCGAGTACAAAAAGGCGAGCGACACCGAGAGAGCGGAAACCGAAAGGCTGAATAAGGAGATATCAAGCCTTGAGGATAAAATAAATTCCTCCGAGGATATTTCCTCAGAGGACAGAGAAAAGCTTTCTTCTTTACGTAGTGAACTTGAAAGCCTTACAAACAATTCAAAGGTGAACGAGCTTAAAGAAAAGCTTGATGCTTTCGTTCGTGACAAGGTAAAAGGCACGTCTCTTGCCGAAAGCTATAACGAAATCGAAAGACAGACCGAAAAATTCAAGGCTGATTTATCGAAGTATACAGCAAAGGAACAAAGGATAGTACAAAAGGCTATCGACAGCGGTATTCTCAACAATACCAACAGAAGCCATGAGCTTGTCGACCTTATAGCGAAGCTCTCTGCTCACCTCGACGTAGACTTCGACTTCGTGAATAACGAAAGGCTCAAAGCATCGGGCTTTGCCATCGAGGGCAAAACAGTCAACGGCTACGTCACCAAAGACGGTATCACAATAAACACTCAATCTCCGAAGTATCTCAACTCCGTTGTGGGTCACGAGATAACCCACGTACTGAAAGGCTCGGAGCTTTTTGACTCTCTGCAAAGTACCCTCTTTGATTACGCTAAGTCGAGAGGTGAGTATGGTGCAAGACTCAATACCCTCACCGAAACGTACAAGGGTATTGAAAACGTAGATATAAACGAAGAGCTTACCGCCGACCTTGTAGGTGATTATATCTTCACCGACAGAAAGTTTGTAGAGCATCTTTTGAACACCAACCGTAACGCCTTTCAGAAGATATACGACGAGCTGAAATACCTTTGCAAAATTGCCACCACAGGCTCAAAGGAAGAAAAAGCACTCCTCAAGGCAAAGAAGATATTCGACGACGTGTATAGCAAGGGAGAAACAAATAGCGTCGAGGGGGTGAGGTATAATTTAAGCAAAAATGCAAAAACGGAATTTCATAAAGCTTTATATGATACTAATTACGAAGGTGAAGTACTTCTTAGAGATATTTCTCCTGAAATTATGACATCTCAAAGAGGTGTCAAAAATTTACCTATGTCAATGAACGCTTCGCATATTCGAGAAAATGTTTTTACAGAAGAAGAGGCCAAGGGTCTCGGACTTCGTGTGAACTCTCATACGCATTATCATGGTTTAGGTGAAAGTTTTTATCTTGAAATAATAGATGGACTTGATAATGTAAAAGAAGCATATAGAGG
>JAZQUE010000253.1:0-1827 GCA_045631145.1 Eubacteriales bacterium | reverse complement strand
TCCCGTCAACGAGGGAGTAGGGCATACCGAGTGCCCGTCCGACGTCTCGGACAACGGCACGTGCCGCCATAGTATTGAAGGTGATTATCTGCGAAACGTGGCTCTGTCCGTACTTCTCGGCAACGTACTCTATTACCTCGTGCCGTCTCTCCTGACAGAAGTCGATATCAAAGTCGGGCATACTTACTCTTTCGGGGTTTAAAAAACGCTCGAAGAGAAGGCTGTGCTTTATGGGGTCGATACCCGTAATTCCGAGGCAGTACGCCGCAAGGCTTCCCGCACCCGAGCCTCTGCCTGGACCTACGGGAATATTATGGCTTTTTGCAAAGTTAACGAAGTCACGGACGATAAGAAAATACTCGCAGAAGCCCATTTCTATTATTACCTTCAGCTCGTAGTCTACTCGCTCTCGGTATTCCTCGGGGTCTTCTATATGGTTTTCTTTTATTATCCTTTCAAGCCCATCTCGGACGAGCATCTTTAAGTAGTCCTCGTTATTCATTCCTCTGTCGTTCTTGAAGGACGGCAGGAAATGGGCGTTAAAGTCAAATTCAAAATTACATTTTTCGGCAATTCTTACGGTGTTTTCTATAGCCTCGGGATACGCCTTGAAAAGAGAGGACATCTCCTCGGTGCTCTTGAGATAAAACTCGTCGGTCATAAAGCCCTCGGGGCGACCGTCCTCGACGGTGGTTGCCATCTGTATGCACATGAGGACTGCGTGGCTGTCGGCATCCTTCTTATCGAGATAGTGAACGTCGTTGGTTGCGACGAGCCCTATCCCCTCCTCCCTTGCAAGCTTCACGAGGGAGGTATTCGCCGCCGCTTCCTCGGGAATAAAATGGTTTTGTATTTCTATATAAAAGTCGTCGCCGAAAATCTCCTTCATCTCACGAGCTTCGGCTCTCGCCTTATCGTACTGACCCGACAGAATATACTGCGGTATTCTTCCGCCGATGCAGGCGGAAAGTGCGATAAGACCCTCGCTATGACGGCGGAGCGTCTTCTTGTCGATTCGTGGGCGTGAATAAAAGCCCTCGGTATGTGCAATAGAATTAAGCTTTATGAGGTTCTTATAGCCCGTCTCGTTTTTTATAAGCAGGACGAGGTGGTAGTTTTCACGGTCAAGGTTAAAGGTCTTGTCGTCGAGTCCTCTCGACGCCATATACACCTCGCACCCGATAATAGCCTTGACACCCGCTTTTTTCGCCGCCCTGAAAAAATCAACGGCTCCGTACATCACTCCGTGGTCGGTTATGGCAACGGCAGACTGACCGTGCTCTTTCACACGGTCAAAGAGAGAGTCTATCCGACAAGCTCCGTCGAGCAGACTATATTCGGTATGAAGATGAAGATGTACGAAATCTGCCATTTTGCCTTTCCTATTCTTTCGCTATTTCAATAAGCTTTTTCATTCTGTGATTCAGTCCCGAGCGTGAAATTCCGCCCTCGTAAAGAAGGGCGAGCGACTGAAGGGACTCTTCGGGATATTTCTCCCTGAGCTCCGCCGTCTTTTTCAGCTCGTCGGGAAGGGATGAAAATTTTCCGCTATCCCTCAGCTTCTTTATCGCGTGCCTCACCTCTACCGATGCCGACACCGTTTTCTTTATGTTTGCGTTTTCGCAATTACAGCTTCGGTTGAGGGAGCTCATCGTTTCCTTTTCTATTGATTTTTCTATTATGTCGAGGGTGACGCTCTCGGCGCCGATGACGGTGCATACCGCCACTACCCTTTCACGCCCCTTGACGTACACTACCGAAAAGGAGCCTCTTTTCAGTAGCTTTGCCGTGGTTATCGGCTTCAAAAATTCTATATGCGCCTCTGCC
>JAZQUE010000252.1:0-2066 GCA_045631145.1 Eubacteriales bacterium | reverse complement strand
TGACGTTGCCAGCCGTTGTGCTTCTTCGCCCATTCCGCTCGCTTCCATATCGGCAAGCCCCTTCTGCCTGTGCTCGGTATTACCGAGCTCGTCTGCGACGGTCTTACCCCCGTTATATCCGCTTTTTACGACCTGTATAGGTTTTGTTGCCATTTAAGCCCTCCTATCTCTTCACATATCCGCCGACGAACGCCTCAAGCGTTGCGGTTTCAAGACTGAATCTCGTCTCGGAAGAAAATTTTAATTGAATATCTTTGAATTTTTTTCTCTTTATTCTACTCACAAAAGAATCTTTAACGTTTCTATACTCTCCCACAGCTACGAAATCTGCGTCAGATTCGATTTTTGTGGCGAGAGCTATATCTCCGATAGCCTCGACGACACACCCTCTCTTATTGGTCGTTTTTTGCATCTGAGGGGCGTTTAGCTTATCCTTGGGAGTTACCCAGTGGCTATTTACGTCGTTTTCTCCATCAAAGGAATACACGCCGTTTTCAGTACCGACGTAAAGCTTTCCGTTATGTACTCTTGTGCAGGTGACCTTACTGTCAACTTCCCAGTAAAACCAGTCGTACTCGATATGATTTTCGTTAGTGAATATAGCACGGCTGTCGGCAAGGTAAACGTGGTTATCTATAAAGACGAATAAATAGCCCTCCCATTCGGCAAGGAGCATATTATTATAACCAGTCTCGGCGGTAAGCTTACTGTCAACGAGAGTGCTTCTGTGGCCTATTACCTGCTCGGTAGTTATCTCACCGCTGATGCCCTCCATACCTCTATCGGAGAAGAAGACAATATCGTCGTTGAAGTTTACGGCTCTGCCGACGCATCCGGTTGCAATGCTTGAGTGATTGCCGGGATATATCTTTCCGTACTGATTATCGGTTATAGGGGTATGATAGAAAATATTCGTATTCGCCTGTGACGGCTCACGGAACACCAACAAGGCGTTATTACCTGCGACAAGTCCTCTTATTTCCGCCTCATCAAGTCCTTCGTTATAATAATCAAGGTCACTGAAATACGTCGGGTCGTTAAGAGAGCAGTGCCAAAGAACGTTAGGGAAGTCAGGGTTACCGCTACAGAATATTCTGTTATCGAACACCTGAAGGAGAGTACACTTCTTTATTCTGTCGGCGTAGCCCTCTACTGTTTTTTCAAATTCTATGACAATTTCAGAATCTCCAGTACTATAACCTTTAATACTGACTGTACCCTTTTCTTTATCTATAGAACGGTTGTAATCTGCAACCTCTTTGTCATTTACCTTGATTAAAGTTACGTTGTCAACATTTTCAGAGTCCAGCTTAAAAAAATATGTATATGAACCTGAAAGTGTTGCCGTGAACTGATTTTTCCTTTTTGGAGTAAGAAGATTTACATCCTCGTGAGGTGTTCCTGAAGTTGCATCAGCATACGCTCTTCTTCCCACACCGCCTATCGACGTTGTAGGAACGTAAGGCACAACGTCTTTTAGTGTGCTTGTTTCGGTGTCGTAAAAGAGATAGTTTTTGCCGTCCTTAAAATAAAACACGCCGTTATACACGAAGCTATCGCTTTGTGCTTCGTTTAAGAGTATATCTCCGCTTATTTGCGTTTTTACTTCGCCCACCACCTCATACATTGCCGTACCGCTATGCACGAGAAGCTTTGTGATGCCGCCGACGTCATAAAAAAATACGCCGTATACCGACGTATCGAAAGAGTGTTTGCGCTCAAGGGAGGGGCGTGTTCTTATGCTTTCCGTTTTTTTATAGTCTTTCCACATATTAACGCTATCGGGGCTACGGGTAAGGTTTACCTCGTCGCCCCTGAAATCAACGCCTCTGAAGGAGCCGTACATTCTCGAAACTACGTTAGACATTTATCCCTCCGTTAAAGTGTATCATTGATGCAGCGTAGCTTATATCGAGCATCTGCTTTTGCTTTTCGTATTCGTTCGTATAAACCGTGCCGTACTGCGCCGAGACGTCACTCTTTAAGAGATTTCCCGCAACACCGTAGGGCATTATCTCAAGCACGTCGGGTGAAAGCTCGAACTCATACGCTTTATCCTTCGTTTT
>JAZQUE010000251.1:0-4467 GCA_045631145.1 Eubacteriales bacterium | reverse complement strand
TTTCGCAAGACAAGGCACAAGCAAAAAATCAAGGCGACGGCTTACTTAAGCGTAAGCCGAGCTGCTTTTTTGTGAAGTAACGCAGTATTGCGGAAAAAGACGAAGAAATTTTTTAGTAGTTTTCTTTACGAAGCTCAAAATACGCCTGAGGGTGTTTACATACAGGGCAAACCTCGGGTGCTTTCTTGCCGATAACGAGGTGACCGCAGTTACGGCATTCCCACATAATTTCCTCCGACTTCTCAAATACCTTCTGCATTTCGACGTTCGAAAGAAGCTTGAGATATCTTTCCTCGTGAGACTTTTCGATAAGAGCTACCTGTCTGAACTGCTCTGCAAGCTCGTGGAAGCCTTCTTCGTCTGCTTCCTTTGCGAAGTCACTGTACATTGTAACCCATTCATAGTTCTCGCCACTCGCAGCGTCCTTTAGGTTCGATGCGGTATCTCCGAGGCAGGAAAGAGCCTTGAACCAGAGCTTTGCGTGCTCCTTTTCGTTGTTCGCGGTTTCCTCAAAAATTGCCGCTATCTGCTGATAGCCTTCCTTCTTTGCAACCGATGCAAAGTAAGTATATTTGTTTCTTGCCTGACTTTCTCCTGCGAAAGCATCGCGGAGGTTCTGTTCGGTTTTTGTGCCTTTAAGTTCCATTGTTTCTTCTCCTTTTTCTATTATAATTTTTTCAAAATCTGACGCGCCGTGCTTACAGATAGGACAGATAAAGTCCTCGGGAAGCTCGTCAGACTCGTGTACGTAACCGCAAATCACGCAACGCCATCCGCCCTTTTGAGCCTTCTTCGGCCTCGGCTTGACGCTCGCGTGGTAATATGCATAGGTCATACTTTCACTCTCGCTTATCACCTTGGCATCGGTGAGGACTGCGATAAAGGTGGTATGCGTGCCCATATCAACGCTTCTCGACACCTCAAAGGAAAGCGTCGCGTTAGAATACTCGGTAAGGGCGAGCACTCGGTTTTCAAGCCTTTCGGTCTTAAAGGCTGAGAGCTTATCTCCTTCCCTTCCCGACCTCATACCAAGCTCTTCAAAGAGCGAGTAGGGGGCGGTGGTATCGAGAACCGACACGTTGAATCTGCCCGTCTCGGCAATAAGGTCGTGAGTAAGATTATTCTTATTCACGCTGATACTGCAAAGAACCGAAGGGGCGGACGTTACCTGCATAAGCGTATTTATAATGCAGGCGTTGTCCTTCTCACCGCTTCTCGCAAAGAGGGCGAAAAGTCCGTAGCTTATTTTAAAAAGTGCTTTCGTATCCATTATTACCTCATTCTACTCTCGACAGAGTAAGCTGTTCAAAATAGTTTATTCTTGCCGTGTAGTGATATGCTTCTACCCAAAGAGTTCCTATTCCAAGGGCAAGCGAGCCGACTATATACCAACCGATAAAGGAAAGGTCAAGCACAAAAAGATCGAATTTGTGCCCGTTTGTTATTTTCTGACTCTCATCAAGGCAACGTCTCCAATCCCAGTCCTGATGCTCGCTCTTGAGATAGAACGCCATAGAATAAGAATACATCTTCACGATACCCGGTATGACGAAAAGAAGTGACCAAAGCGCTATAAAGAGGTTATGCAAAATGCCGAGCACCAGCGTTCCGCCGAAGTCCTTCGAAAAGCCGTCGAAGAGGCTTTCGAACTTTACGCTTCCGTATCTTGCAAGATTCTTTATAAACGACATTATTCCCACTCCAAGCGGGCCTACGAGGAAAATCGTAAGAAAGGGTACGGTTGATGCGGCAGATATTATCGCCGTAACGATAAGCATTGCCACTACCGCCATAAGCCACGAGTTCTTGAATATTCCGCCGCCGAGCTGCTCTCTGGCAAGTCTTTTAAGCTCAATTCTGTTCATATTATGCTCCTTATCTCGCTTTAGTATTTATTTCTTCGAGAATAACCTTTGCAAATTCATCAAGCGTCATCGAGGTCATCTCGGTCGAGCCTCTCTTACGTACCGAAACGGTCTTTTCTTCCTCCTCCTTATCGCCGATAACGAGCATATAAGGAATCTTCTGAAGCTGGGCTTCTCTTATCTTGTAGCCCGTCTTTTCGGCTCTCTTGTCACTCTCGATACGAATGCCGAGTGAGGAAAGCTTCTCTACTATCTCGTCGGTGTAGCCGTTGTTGCGGTCGGTGATGGGAAGGACTCTTACCTGTGTGGGAGAGAGCCAGGTGGGAAGTGCACCCGCATACTTCTCGATAAGAAGGGCAAGGGTTCTCTCGTAGCAGCCGAGTGAGGTACGGTGAATAATATAAGGAATTTTTGTTGTGTTGTCGCTGTCAACGTATTCCATACCGAACTTCTTTGCAAGGAGCATATCAATCTGGATAGTTACTATCGTATCCTCTTTGCCGAATACGTTCTTGCACTGGATATCGAGCTTCGGGCCGTAGAACGCCGCCTCGTCGATGCCGACGACGTAGTTGTCACGTCCGAGAAGCTTGTCGAGAAGCTCCTCCATAACGCTCTGTGCCTCGTTCCACTGCTCTTTAGTTCCCTCGTACTTATCGGTACGGGCAGGATCCCACTGCGAAAATCTGAAGGAGCAGTCCTCCCAGAGTCCTACGGTTTCGAGGCAGTATTTCGCAAGAGAGAGACACTGCTCAAACTCCTCTGCAAGCTGGTCGGGACGAAGTACGATATGTCCCTCCGAGATAGTGAACTGACGAACCCTTATAAGTCCGTGCATTTCTCCCGAGTCCTCGTTTCTGAAGAGAGTCGAGGTCTCGCCGAGACGCATAGGAAGGTCTCTGTACGAGCGCTTTTTATTGAGGAAAACCTGATACTGGAAGGGGCAGGTCATAGGACGGAGAGCGAAGCATTCCTTCCTCTCGTCGTCGGGGTCGCCCATAACGAACATTCCGTCAAGATAGTGATCCCAATGTCCCGAAATCTTATAAAGCTCACGCTTTGCCATAAGGGGTGTTTTGGTGAGAAGGTAGCCTCTCGCTTCCTCAACGTCCTCTACCCAGCGCTGTAGTCTCTGTATGGTTCTTGCGCCCTTGGGCATAAGGATGGGAAGTCCCTGACCGATGGACTCGACGGTAGTGAAATATTCAAGCTCTCGTCCGAGCTTATTGTGGTCACGGCGTCTTGCTTCCTCGAGTGCCTCAAGGTGCGCCTCAAGGTCGGGCTTCGAGGAGAACGCCGTTCCGTAGATACGGGTGAGCATCTTGTTCTTTTCGCTTCCACGCCAATATGCGCCTGTAACCGACATAAGCTTAAACGCCTTTACCGCCGAGGTATAGGTAACGTGAGGGCCTGCGCAGAGGTCGGTGTAGTCACCCTGACGGAAGAAGGAAAGCTCGGCATCCTCGGGAAGGTCGTTTATAAGCTCTATCTTATAGGGCTCGTCACGCATCAGCTCAAGGGCCTCGGCACGTGGAAGGGTGAAGCGTTCGAGCTTTAAGTTCTCCTTCGTTATCTTTTTCATCTCGGCTTCTATCTTCTCAAGGTCTGCCTCCGAGAAGCCTCCCTCTCGGTCAAAGTCGTAGTAAAAGCCGTCCTTTATGGAAGGGCCGATAGCAAGCTTCGTTTCGGGGTAAAGTCTCTTTACCGCCTGAGCGAGTACGTGAGATGCGGTGTGACGAAGGGCATCACGACCAATCTCGTCCTCGAATGAATATTCTTCGATAATTCCGCTTTGAAGTATTACTTTCATAGTTCTTCTCCTTTATATAAATGAATAACTAAACTTATTTGAAGATTTTCGAGAGAAAATCAACCTTAACTTGCAAGCATCGCTTGCAAATATCGCTTGTCAGGCGGACAAATATAGCTACGTAGTAATTTAGCTGACGAAGTCAATTTAGCTTTTTATTAAACACATTTTGTGTTTAATAAAAAAATACCCTTGCCGAAAAAGGCAAGGGTGCAATTATACACGGTTCCACCTTGTATTTAACTCTTTTTCGTTTAACGCACGGCTACGTTCTGCTCGTCGCAGACAGCTCACGGAAGCGGTCTTCCCGAAGGCTTCGTATAAAGGGCTCGCAGCTATTGCCCCTCTCTCTTGATACTCCCTTTTCGGTACTCTTTTCCGTTCAAACGCTTTTACGAGATAATTATAATACTTTTTTATTTTTTTGTCAAGATAGTTTAAAAAGAAGGTTTTGACCGAAGTCAAAACCCTCATTTTTTATTATTTATTATTTATTCTTTATTATTTATTTTTCAAGTCTTTCTCTTATCGCCTTGATAAAATCAAGGGAGTTTACTGCGGTGGCGGTAAAGCCTTCCTCGACGAGTCCGACGAGGTCCTTCGTCATAATGCCGTCGTCGAGAGTTTTGATGCAGGCTTTTTCAAGTCTGTCGGCAAATGCGACGAGGTCTTCAAGACCGTCGAGCTCGCCTCTCTTGCGGAGTGCTCCCGACCATGCGAATATCGTTGCCATCGGGTTAGTTGAGGTCTCCTCGCCCTTGAGATACTTATAGTAGTGGCGGGTAACGGTTC
>JAZQUE010000250.1:0-4954 GCA_045631145.1 Eubacteriales bacterium | reverse complement strand
AAAACGGTTGTCGTAATCACCCACGACATCAAGCTCGTTCAGTATTATCAAAAGAGAGTTATTACCATAAGCGACGGCGTTATTGCCAACGACAGATCGGGAGGTGACGTGAGTGAAAATTAGACTTCCAAAGGTAGGCTACTACCTCAAGCTCGCCTTCAACGGACTTTTCAAGAATACCGTTATGACGCTGTCGTCTATCTTCGTGCTTCTCTCCTGCCTCGTTATTATGGGTTCGTTTTATCTCGTTATTAAAAACGTAAACTACAATATCAACAAAATAGACGGCTTCAACAAGATAGTGCTTTTTATTGACCGCGAGGCTAACGAATTCGAGGTGCTCGAAATCGGAGACAAGCTAAAAGAAATTTCGGGTATTGAGAGTGCAGTGCTCGAAACGAAGGAGGTCGCTCTCGAAAAGCAGGTAGCGCAGTACGAGGAATCGTCCTTCCTTTTTGAAATGTACAAGGACGACAACCCCTTAAAAGACTCCTACATAATCACCTACGCCCCCGATGCCGACGTCAACACGATAACAATGAAAATCGAGCAGACGATAGACCACATTTCGAAGCTCAACGTCAATATGGACGTCGTAGAGCAGATACAGAGCATTAAAAATGCAGTTGCGATTATTTTCTCGTGGCTTCTTATTCTGCTTTTTGCGGTATCGCTTTTCGTTATCATCAACACAGTAAAGCTCTCGGTCTATGCAAGACGTGACGAGATTGCGCTTATGCGTTACATCGGAGCTACCAACACCTTCGTTTCTATTCCCTTCCTCATTGAAGGTCTTGTTATTGGCGGAGTTTCGGGAGGTCTCGCTTACGGACTCCAGTATCTTATCTATAAATATATGATGCTCGGTCTTATCGGTCAGTACGAGATTTTCTCAATTCTGCCCTTCTCCGAGGTCAGAGGAATTCTCATTATCGGATTTATAATTATAGGAGTAGCGACCGGCTTCGTCGGAAGTCTTATCTCGCTCAAGAAGTACAATCAGGAAAACTCTTAACGAGGTACAAGGATGAAAAAAACGCAATTTTCCATCATAATTTTCACCGCCGTAACTATTTTTACGACAGTTTTCTTATCCTCCGATTCGTATAATTTAAAGGCGGAGGCGGCAACGGTCGCGGAAAACAAAAAGGCAGTTCAGTCGCTTGAAAGCGACCTCAAAAGTATTCAAAGCTCCCTTTCGTCGATAAAGAGTAACATTGACAAGGCGAAAAAGGACCAGAAGAACCAGCTCTACATAAAGAGTCAGCTCGACCAGGAAATATCGCTCACAGAGGCGAAGGTCGAGACGCTTGAACAGCTTATCGAGGAATACAATACTCAGCTTGACGAAAAGGAAGAGCAGATAGACGGCAAAAACAAGGATATCGACGACGCTCTTTCGATTATCCGCGAAAGACTTATTCTTCAGCACGAAAACGGAAACAGTAACGTAATTTCCTACGTTCTCGGCTCGGCAGATTTTGCAGAGCTTCTCACGAGAATTGAAATTGCAAACGCTCTTTTCGAGTACGACAAAAACCTTATCGAAAAGCTTACTAACGACAGAATTGAGCTTACCATTCTCAAGGATGAGCTTACCACCACACGCGACAAGTGCGCCGAGAGCATAGTTGAGCTTGAGGCGACAAAGGAGGAGCTGAACGCCAAGGTTGCAGACTCGATTGCGTATATCAACGAGCTCAAAAAAGACGAGGCTATATATCAGGCGCAGTACGACGCCAAGGCTTCCGAAATGAACTCTATTGAAAATGAAATCAAGGAGATTTTAAGAAAAATAGAGCTTCAGGAAAGAACCGACTATTCAAACGAGGAATTCAGATTTCCTCTCGCATACGATGCAACCTACCGTAATACCGGCGGTTTCGGTTGGCGAGTATGGTCTAACGGAAGACAGACCGACTATCACAAGGGCGTTGACTTTGCAGCGGCAAGAGGAACTCCCATTTACGCTTCCAACAGCGGTACGGTTATTCTTCACAGAAATTCTCCGAGCTACGGTCTTTATCTTATTATAGACCACGGCGGAGGAATTACTTCCCTTTACGCTCACTGCTCGAAGCTACTCGTCAGCACAGGTGACGTAGTTAAAAAGGGAGACAAGATTGCGGAGGTAGGAAGCACCGGCGACTCGACGGGCAACCACCTTCACTTCTCAATGCTTGAAGACGGCGTACACGTTGACCCGATGAAGTACATATCTGAACCCTGACGGAGGCAAAAATGAACAAGAAGCTACCCCTTAGCGCAGTACTTGTGCTTATTCTCATTGCCTGTCTCCTCACCTATCAGATAGTTACAGTTGCAGACGAGGCACAATATAACAAGCTTATAAAGGGCTTTGACGTACAGCCCTCGGACGACCCGAAGCTTGACGAGATAAAAAAGCTCGTCGGTGAGCACTACGTCAACGACATTGACGATGAATACCTCACCTCTTCCCTCATATACGGCTACGTATTCGGACTAAAAGACCCTCACGCAGCCTATTACACTGCAGACCAATACACCTCTAAAACCTCTGAAATTCAAGGAAACCTTACGGGTATTGGTATAAGAGTCTTCTTACAGAGGCTTCCCGATACGGGTACCGAGCAGGTCGTAATCTTCGAGGTTATGGAGGGCTCGCCTGCCGAAAACGCAGGAGTAAGAGCAGGCGACATTATCTACTCGGTTGAGGGTACTTTATTCAGCGAGCTCGGCTACGACGGAATAGTTGACGCTATTACGGGAGAAGCAGGAACAGAGGTGACCTTCGAGGTTATGCGAAACACGAGGGTTATGGAGTTCACGATAGAACGCAAGTTCTTTGATTCCCAGCTCGTCACCTACAAGATAAGCGAAGCAAGCCCCGAAATCGGCTACGTTAGAATTTATCAGTTCGGAGTTTCTGCGGTAGGACAGTTCAAGAAGGCGGTTGAGTCACTCAAGACGCAGGGAGCTGAAAAGTTTATTTTCGACGTAAGAAACAACCCCGGCGGAGAGCTTACTACAATTACGAATATTCTTGATTATTTGCTCCCCGAAGGACCAATAATTACAATGACCGACAAAAGCGGTAACGAAACCGTCTATTCGTCGGACAAAAACGGAATTGATATGCCGATGGTAGTTCTTGCAAACGGAGCTACCGCAAGTGCGGCGGAGCTTTTTACGGCTTCCCTTCTCGACTACGAAAAGGCTATATTCATCGGTACAAAGACCTACGGCAAGGGTACGGTTCAGACCACCTTCCCTCTTTCCGACAAGAGTGCGGTAAAGTTTTCTACCCAGCACTATCTACCCCCGTCGGGAATAAGCTTTGACGGTATTGGAATTTATCCTACCGAAGGGTATGAAATAGAGCTTACACAGGAGCAGAACGAAAACTTCTATCTGCTTTCGGAGAGCGAAGACCCCCAGCTTATGGCGGCGATAAGCTATCTTAACAAAGTAAATTAATGAGACAGGAGATAAACGCTATGAAAAAGACTATTGTAACCAAAGAAGGTCTTGAGAAGCTTCAACAGGAGCTCAATGAGTTAAAGACCGTCACCCGTGTAAAAGTAGGAAACGACCTCAAAAAAGCGAGAGCCTTCGGTGACCTTTCGGAAAACAGTGAATACGACGAGGCGAAAAACGAGCAGGCGAAGGTTGAGGGAAGAATTCTCGAGCTTGAAGAAATGCTCAAAAACGTTGAAATTGTTGAAAGCGTTAAGTCTGCAACCGTCGGCTTCGGTAACACCGTAGTCGTTGAGGATGCAAAGAAGGTGCAGGCAGAATACACTATCGTAGGTGCGGCAGAGGCTAACTTCCTTGAGAACAAGATTTCCAACGAGTCGCCCATCGGTGCTGCTCTCTTTGGAAAGAAAGTCGGAGACAAGGTGGCATTCACTACCCCCGGCGGTAACGAAACTCTTACTATCAAGAAAATCATTCATTCAAAATAAAAGGCGGACGAAAAAATGGCAGATATTGAAACAAACGTTAACCCTCAGGCAGAGGTTAACGTAAACGACTTAATAAGAGTAAGACACGAAAAGCTCGATGCACTCAGAGAAGCGGGCGAAGACCCTTTTGAAATTACGAAGTACGACCAGACCCATCACAGTGAAGAAATAAAGAAGAATTTCGACGCTCTTGAAAACACCACCGTTTCGATTGCGGGACGAATGATGTCGAAGAGAATTATGGGTAAGGCTTCCTTCTGCAGTGTTCTCGACCTTCAGGGGCAGATTCAGTGCTACGTTTCGAGAGACAGTCTCGGAGAGGAATCATACGCTAAATTCAAGAAGCTCGACCTTGGCGATATCGTAGGAATCGAGGGCTTCGTTTTCAAGACTAAGACGGGCGAAATCTCGGTTCACGCAGAAAAGCTCACTCTCCTTACAAAGAGCTTACAGATACTTCCCGAAAAGTATCACGGACTTACCAACACCGATATGCGCTACCGTCAGAGATACGTGGATCTCATTGTGAACCCCGAAGTGAAGGACGTGTTCTATAAGCGCTCCGCCATTCTCAAGGAAGTTCGCAATTATCTGGACAGCAAGGGCTTTTTGGAAGTGGATACCCCCATTCTGGTGCCTATGGAAATCGGCGCCGCCGCCAGAAGCTTTGCCACCCACCACAATACGTTGGATATGGATATGTACCTGCGTATCGAAACCGAGCTTTACCTGAAGCGCCTTATCGTGGGCGGTATGCACCGCGTTTACGAGGTGGGCCGTATCTTCCGTAACGAAGGTATGGATACCAAGCACAACCCCGAATTCACCACCGTTGAACTGTATGAAGCTTATGCAGACTTCAACGATATGATGGACCTGTTTGAAGACCTGCTCTCCGGCGCTGCTGAAGAGATCCTTGGCACCACCAAGGTGAACTGGCAGGGTTATGAAGTGGATCTGGCCAAGGGCTGGAAGCGCATGACCATGGCTGAAGCAGTAAAGGAATA
>JAZQUE010000249.1:0-9598 GCA_045631145.1 Eubacteriales bacterium | reverse complement strand
CTGAAAGGCTTCATTCAGGTATCGGCTATTATATCCCTAATCATTTTTTCACTCTTTTATCTGTCCACTAATCTTGACAAGTTTCATTTAGGTTGATTTCGGGAGAATAAATCTCCACGAAATCTTCCTTAATTTTCAATTTTTAATTTTTAATTAAATATCAATAGGACGTCCTCGACGCCCCAAACAAGTTTAATGAATATTGAATAATTTCTTAATTTAAAAAAGGTTTATAACGGTCGTGTCTCTCTTCAAGGCGTATTCGTAGGCAATTTTAGTTCCGCTTTTTTTCGTGTAGCTTTCGCCCTTTTTATAATAAAACACGCAAAAGTCGCTCTCGTCAATCATCAACGCGTTTCTCTCAACGTAGGCGTATCTCCCCGCCTTTAATATCTTTTCGGGGAAAAAGGTCGAGTCGTACCTTTCAAGCAGATACCTTTCGTAGCTTTCGTTTATATAGGGAAATTCCGCCCTGACGTAAATTCGCTTTATATGTTGATATTTTTCCTTTAGCCTCGTCACCGTTTTAAGACAGAGAGCGTCAAACTCACTTCTGCTCCCGAAAAGAAAAGACTCTACTCCTTCCTCCTTTATCAGCCTTTCTATCTCTCCCTCAACTCTCTTCACAAGAGCGTCGCTTTCTTCTATTTTTCTGTGTCCTATAAAAGTGCAAACCTTTCCTTCTTTTTCCATTACTCAAACCTCACTTATAAAGTTGTATCTGAGACATTATACCATTTTATTTCTTGTAATGCAACAATTTTGAGATTTATAATATTGTATTATGCATCGCTTTGTGAGTTACAATATAACAAAAGGCGGTGAGATATATGGTGGAAAAAGATTTTGCACTACGACTTGCTATTCTTCGAACAAAGAAAAACGTATCTGCTCGTGAAATGAGCCTTGCTATCGGACAGAACCCTAATTATATAAATCATATAGAAACGGGGAAAGCCTCTCCGTCGTTGTCGGTAATGTTTTACATCTGCGAATATCTCGGCGTTACTCCGAGTGAGTTCTTTGACGATGAAAGCGTTAACCCGACAAGACTTAAGAAGATAAACGAGTATTTAAAGAAGCTTGACGACAAACAGCTTGAGACTGTTGAGAGTATGGTTAAGTTATTAAGTGAAAAATAAAAACAGGGGTTGCATCAAATTATTTTGATGCAACCCCATTTTGTGTAAAATTTACTGTAGGGGACGATGTGAGCATCGTCCCGATTTTTTATGCAAATTGAGAATTTTGCTACAGTCTCTGTTTTTGAATATATATTTTTTTGCACACGGCGAAATGGTTATTTGTCACCGAGAAGCCATTCAACAAGGTTCAGAGATTTAATTCCGTCGTAAGAAGTGTTCAGACCTGTGTCGAGTGTTAAAACTATTTTCTCATAATTATCCTTTATTGCTTGTAGTGGGCGTAATTCTCTTGTGCGAACCTCATCGCTTTTCATTGATTCCGTGACCTGTACGTATAACTTATCGTCGGCTTTTGATGCAATAAAGTCCACCTCGGTGTTATCCACCTTGCCGATTGCAACGTCATATCCACGGCAAAGAAGCTCGAAGTAAACGATGTTTTCAAGGGTGTGCCCAATGTCACGATCTCTGAAGCCCAAGAGGTAATTGCGAAGTCCTATATCAACGATATAATATTTGCCCAGGGTGCGAAGATACTCCTTGCCTTTAATATCAAAGCGCTTGATGTCGTAGAAGAAGTACGATTCGAGAAGCGCGCCTACATAAGACTGTACAGTATGGGTGCTCGGTGCGCCTTTGCGTCCCGTTTCTTCAATCAAACCTTCGTTCACGAGCGTGTTTCCTATGGAAGAAAACGATACGTTATTGCCGACGTTATCCGCGAGGAATAATATAATCTTGCGTAGCAAAATGGGATCGGTAATTTGTTTCCTACCGCGCTTTTTCTCACGCTCAAGCACGTCACGAACTACGACGGAAGAGTAAATACCGTCGAGCAATACGAGCGCTTTCTCTTGGTCAAGTCCAACGTCGGCAATACCCGGCATTCCCCCAAAGCGAACATAAGCATCAAATATTTCGCTGATATCGTATTTCTCTCCCCTCTGATCGACGGCAGACTTACGAGTTCCTCCGAGTGCGCTCGGGGTTTCTTTGATTTCAAAGCCGTGGAACTCTACGAATTCTGCAAAGGAAAGAGGAAGCATTTTTATTTCAATACAACGTCCCGAAAGGTAGGTTGAATACTCCGAAGATAAGAGATAAGCGTTAGAGCCCGTAATATAAATGTCACAATTCAAGTCAACGCGAAAGGCGTTGACGGTGTCCTCCCATTTGTCGATGCGTTGTATCTCATCAAAGAAAAGGTAGGTACGTTCGCCTTCGACAGCTTTGTTTTTTACGTAATGATAAAGCTCGTCGGCAGTCATATCCTTGAAGTCGTAGGATTCAAAGTTCATTTCTATAATGCTTGAAGCAGAGATTCCGTTCTCCTTCAGGTGCTCAACCATAAGCTTGAGCAAGCTCGATTTGCCTGAGCGGCGGATGCCTGTTACCACCTTTATCGGCTCGGTATCCTTGAATGCAATCAGTTTATTTAGGTAAATCGCTCTCTTTCGTAACTTTTGTTCGGGGTTCATAAGAACACCTCCTTTTCAGAGTGTATTATAGCACAAACTTTAAAAAATGTCAAGAATTTGCAATCAAATGCACAAACTTTGATATTGTGCGAATGCTAAGGGACTGTATAAAAACTCTATTCGAATTTTTATACAGTCCCTTTTTTAAAACTCTATTTAAACGAAAAGCTGTCGTTTAAAATCAGTGCGCTATAAAGGAAGAGGACGTCGGCGTTTTCGAACTCCTCGGGGGAAACGAGCGCCGAAAGATAGAAGGATGCAACGTAGCGGATATCGACGAGGATAATTTCCGAGTAGCTCTCTATCATAAGAGGTGCAAGGGAGGAGGTGAAGGAATCACGGAAGACGATGAGCTTTTCTCCGCTTGCGTTTGCGGGGTTCTTTATTCTCATAAGGCTTACCGCACCCGAGAGGAACATCTCGTAGGGGTCTTTGGACGTAAGCTTCTCCATATTGTAGACCGCCTCGGGAGTTATATTTTCGAGCCTTCCGTCACTTCCCTCGTAGTTGTAGACGAGAGCATTTTCTATCGTAGAATTCGTAAGGTAGGTAATCTTGTCGGGAGGAAGGGGAAGGGAGGACTGTCCGTAGTAAACGCCGTAGAAGTCGTTTTCGAGAGTCACCTTTTCGTATTCCGCACCGCCCGCCTTACCCATCGACGAAAGAAGTCTGTCGGCAACGTCGAGAATCTTGTCCTGACTCCAATGGGTGTCGGTCTTGTAGTAGTCGGTGTAGTCAAGAAGGGGGTAGACGTCGATATATTCTGCGAAGGGGAGCTTTTCCTTTACACTGTCGGCAAGCGCCAAATAGTCAAGAGAAGGATACGAGCCCCTGTCTGAGAGCGTCATATTCTTGTCGGGGATAATCGAGAGATAAACCTTGTCGGTCTTGTCCTTCACGAAGGTGTTATAGAGATAGTTGAGCTTGTTTGTGGCATTGTCGAGGGAAGCGGAGTTTATAGCCGTCGAAAGCCCTGCGGCGTAGCCGTCGTGAATGTAGATGTCGTTGTTGTCCTTCTGTCCGAAGACGTAGAACTTCGCCATCGCCTTGAGCGTTCTGAAGGTGTCACGGAGAGGAAATTGGTCGGTAGCGTAGTCCTCGAAGCCACCCGTGAATTTACCCTCTAAAACCGAGGAAAGAGTGAGCTCGGGGAGCTTCGCAAGAGGACGTCTTTCGCTTTCCGACATATCGGTGGGAGACTTGAACCACGCCGAAAAGGCGAGCGAAAAGAGAACTATAATAAAGAGAAGTGACGAGTAAAAATATTTGTTTTTCATATTCACGCCTCCTTAAAATCTGAAGTAGAGGAAGGGGTTGTAGGAGCCGTCAACGAGGTATGCGGTGCACACTATAAGAAGAAGGACGACTGCGAGAGGCTCGATGAAGGAGAATATTCCCTGAAGCTTACCTTCCGAAAGTCTCGAATAGAGCTTTTTCGGCAGAGGTGTCGAGCCGACGATACCGAGTGCGAAGATGAGAGCGTTACTCGTGAGCTGATAGACCGTCAGGTCGCTCGAAAGGGGAGCACCGCTGAACCCGAACATAAGGAGAATATCCTCTCCTGCCGTCGCCATATTCGGCGCGTTGAAAACGACGAAGCCGAGGGTGACGAAAAAGAGGGTGTAGAGGTGTGCGAGAAAGGCGTTTTTCTCAAGCACCTTCTTCATAAAGAGCTTTTCGGCAATAAGAAGGGCGGCGTAAATGAGACCCCATACGACGAAATTCCACGCCGCGCCGTGCCAGAGACCCGTCAGCATCCATACGACGAGGGTGTTGAAAAGCCACCTTGCAAACTTCACTCGGTTACCGCCGAGGGGGATGTAAACGTAGTCACGGAACCACGAGCCGAGCGACATATGCCAGCGTCGCCAGAACTCACTGATGCTCTTTGAAACGTAAGGATAATTGAAGTTTTCGATAAAGTTGAAGCCGAAAATCTTACCGAGACCTATCGCCATATCGCTGTAGCCCGAGAAGTCGAAGTAGACGTGAAGTGCGAAGGCGAGAGCGTAGATCCAGACGAAAAGAACCGTCTTGTCGGCAGAGGCGCGGAAAAGGTCGCAGACCTCTCCCATAATATTCGCAATAAGCACCTTCTTTGAAAGGCCCATAACGAAACGGCGGAAGCCGAGATAGAACTTCTCGAAGGAGTGAGTTCTGTCTTCAAGCTCACGGCAGACGTCGATATATCTTACAATAGGACCTGCAATAAGCTGAGGGAAAAGTGCAACGTAGGTCGCAAAATTGATTATATTCTTTTGGTAAGGGACGTTTCCTCTGTAAACGTCGATGGTATAGCTGAGAATCTGGAAGGTGTAGAAGCTGATACCGATAGGAAGGGCAATTTTAAGTAGCGGCATCGAGAGCCCCGTTACCGCATTGAAGTTGTCAATGAAGAAGTCGGCGTACTTGAAGAAGCCCAGCAGTGCGATGCTCGAGAGCACCGAAAGTGTGAGCCATATTTTCTTAAAAAGAAGTGTCTTTGCCTTGTCTATAGCCATACCGAGAAAGAAGCCGAGCAGTACCGACACTATCATCAAAAAGACGTATTTCGGTTCACCCCAGCCGTAGAAGACAAGGCTTGATAGACAAAGAACCGTGTTTTTAAGACACTTCGGAACGGCAAAATAGATTATAAGAACTACAGGTAAAAAGTAGAATAAAAAGGGAATACCCGAAAAAAGCAATGTAACACCACCCGTTTTTATAAATAAGAAAAAAGGTTGATTTCGGGAGAATAAATCTCCCGAAATCTTCTGTTATTATTTAGTTCTTCTTTGCTTCGAAGGTAATCTCGCCTACAACCTCGGTGAATGCGTCAACAAAGCCGTCGATGCCGATTTCCATAGAGGAGTCAATCATTATAAGCATAACGGTGTTGCCCGATACAACGGTTCTGATGAGGTCTGCTTCAACGCACACCCACTTTCTCTGGTCGATACCGTTAATCATATCGGTAGCAACGGCAGTCGCATCCTCGCCATCCTTAACGCTGAGAAGAACGAGCGAGTAAGCCTGCGAACCCATCATAGACTCGGAAACGATAACAGCGTTAACCTTCGAATCATCTGCAAGACCTGTGTAGTAGGAGTAGGAGTCGGCGTTTATCATCTCTGCGGGGATAGTACCTATCATAAAGGGAAGGGGGTACTTTTCGTAGATAGCGTCAACTGCCGCCTGAAGCTCTTCTGCGGTGAGGGGAGCGACGGGAGTATCGGGGGTGTCGTTGTTTTCTACGACCTCTTCGTTGTTGTTCTCGGGTGCTTCCTCCTTAGGAGAGCAGGATGCGAGAAGAGTGGTAAGTGCGAGTACGAGTGCGAGTAAAAGTGCGATTTTTTTCATTTTGTTTTTTCCTTTCGGTTTTTATTTTATTTTATTTTTTCAATAAGAAGCTCATCGCTTCCTTCCTTGACTGACAGCTTGTAGAGAGTGCGTGAGTTTTTCGCTTCCACCGTGAGAGTGGCGTCGTCGGTCTCTACAACCCAGACGAGCTCGGTGTCCTTTTTGATTTTAATTTTTTCTCCCGCTTCCTCGCCGTCTACGAGAAGAGTTCCCTCCGAAACGCTCACCTCGGCGGGCTTTTTCGTTTCAATAGTAAGGGGAAGCTGTCTCACCGTCGTGACTGCCCGCGCCATAGGGGAGACTATCGCGACGGCATCCTTTACCTCGGAGTCTCCGTAGTAAAGGGAGGTCTTCGTCGGTAAAAAGAAGAAGGAGAAGGCTATTACGGCGCATACCGCCGCCGCAGAATAGCAGATTCGGGCGAGTCTCTTGTAGACTCTCACGTCCTTTTCCTCGCTCTCGAGTATCCGCTTCTTCAGCGACTCGGGGGCGGTTACCGACTTATAGGCTTTGATTTCGTTTTCGTTCATACTGAACACCTCTAAATTACGCTTTTTAACATTTCTCTTGCCCTCGAAAGCCTCATCTTGACAGCCGAGACCGAGATTCTGAGCGTTCTCGCTATCTCCTCTATCGAGTAGCCTTCGTAGTAGTGAAGGAGAATGGGTGTCTTGTAAATACTGTCGAGTAGCAGTACCTCCCTCGTCACCTCTCCCGTACCCGCCTCCTCAAAGACGGCGAGCGCTTCGTCGAGGGGAGCGTGCGAGCGAACCTTGCGCCTCCTCGCGTGGTCGTGGCATTCGTTGACGGTAACTCTGATGAACCACGCCTTTTCGTGCTCCTCCGAAAAGAAGTGAAAGGTATTATTCAAGTACTTTATAAATATATCGTGCACTACGTCCTCGGCATCCTCCTTCGAGAGAAGGTGGGAGAGCGCAATTCGATAAAGCATATCGGAGTATTTTTCGTACACCGCTTCAAACAGTTCGTTTTTGTAACGGCTCATTTGTACCTCCTGACCTTAATACGCACGAGAGTGCCGAAAGGTCACAATTTTTTTCAAAAATATTTTACCATACTTTTTCCTTTTTATCAAGTCACTTGTAAATTTTCGCTTTTTGTGCTAATATATAAGGGTAAAGGAGTGAGAAAATGCAGAAAAAATTTACAGTTGAAGGAATGAGCTGTTCGGCTTGCTCGGCATCGGTCGAGCGTGCTGTAGGACGGCTTGAAGGTGTAAGTCGCGCCTCGGTAGACCTGCTCTCGAAGACTCTTGTCTGCGACTTCGACGAAAAGAAGATAGACGACGTGAGGATAATTCTCGCCGTATCGAAGGCGGGCTTCTCGGCAAGTGTGAAGACGGAGGAAGCACCCTCCGCACCGTCGGGCGTGTCGGGGCTTATCGCATCTCTGGGGCTCCTTCTCCTCCTTATGTATATTTCGATGGGACATATGCTTTCTCTTCCCGAGATACCCTTTTTAAAAGAAGCGCTTCCCTTTGCGACGGCGCAGTTTATAATAACGATACCTATTATCATTATCAACCGCCGATTTTTCATAAACGGCGCTCGGGCGCTTTTCCGCCATTCTCCGAATATGGATACCCTCGTCTCCCTTGGCTCGCTTGCGGGAGAGCTCTATGGAATATTTGCAATATTTATGATAGCTTTCGGAAATGACGCCTACCGACACAACCTCTACTTCGAGTCGTCGGCAATGATACTCACCCTCGTCTCACTCGGAAAATTCTTCGAGTCTCGCTCGAAGGATAAGACGGGAGACGCACTCCGAGGTCTCGAAAGGCTTTCTCCGGAGAGGGCTACCGTCGTGAGAGAGGGGAAAGAAAAGGAAATTCTCACCTCCGAGATAGTCGAGGGAGATATAATCGTCGTAAAGCCGGGAGGACGGGTAGCCGTTGACGGCGTTATCGTCGAGGGGCGTGCCTTCTTCGATACCTCGGCGCTGACGGGTGAAAGCCTCCCCGTCGAAAAGGGGGAGGGCGACGAGGTAGCATCGAGCGCTCTTTCGCTCGACGGTGCGGTTAAGATAAGGGCAACCTCTGTCGGAAAGAACACCACTCTTTCTAAAATTATCGACCTCGTCGAGTTGGCAGGAGCGACGAAAGCCCCTATCGCAAGGCTCGCCGACAAGATAAGCGGAGTTTTCGTGCCGACTGTAATGGCACTCTCTCTTTTGACTCTTATAGTGTGGCTGTTACTTGGAGAGGGCTTCGAGTTCTCTCTTTCGAGAGCGCTCTCGGTGCTCGTTATCTCCTGCCCCTGCGCCCTCGGACTTGCCACTCCCGTCGCAATAACGGTGGCGGTTGGGAAGCTCGGAAGCGAGGGAATACTCGTTAAATCTGCATCCTTTGCCGAGGCTATCGCAAAGGTGAAGACAGTCGTTTTCGATAAGACGGGAACGGTCACCGAGGGGAAAATGGCGCTCACCGATATATATTTTGAAGGCGATGAAAAATTCTTTTTATCTCTCATAAAGGCGCTCGAAGCCCCCTCGTCTCATCCTCTCGCCGAGGCTGTCCTCGAATATACCGAGAAGGAAGCGCCTCTTTTAATCGAGGACTTTAAGTCGGTCTCGGGCAGAGGTGTCGAGGGAATATACGACGGAAAAACGGCGCTCGGCGGAAGCCTTCGCTTTATGAAGGAGCGTGGAGTCGAGCTCGGAGAGCTTGAAGAAAAGGCTAAAGGCTTTTCGGAAAACGGAAGGACCGCTTCGTTTTTCGCCCTTGACGGCAAGGCACTCGGTGTTGTTGGAATAAGCGATAAGGTCAAGAGCGACGCTCCTTCGACTGTCTCGGGACTGAAAAAGCTTGGCATAAGAACGGTGCTTCTCACGGGTGACAACGCCTCTACCGCAAGGGCGGTGGGGGATGCCGTCGGCTTTGACGAGGTGATAGCCGAGGTGCTTCCCGAGGACAAGGAAAGGGTAGTGAGAAAATACTGTGAAAAGGGAACAACGGTAATGGTAGGGGACGGAATAAACGATTCACCCGCCCTTGCCGCCTCCGACGTGGGAATTGCCGTGGGAAGCGGAACCGATATCGCCATCGACGCCTCCGACGTAATACTTATGTCGAAGGGACTTTCGGGAGTTCTCCGAACAGTCACCTATTCGAAGGCGGTATTCAGGAATATAAAACAGAATCTTTTCTGGGCGTTTTTCTACAACACCCTCGGAATACCTCTTGCGGCAGGTGTGTTTTACTTCGCAGGAATACTCCTGTCCCCAATGATAGCCGCCGCCGCAATGAGCTTCTCGTCGGTATTCGTCATTACGAATGCACTGAGACTGTATAGGAAGTGAAGGTAATTATTAATTACTGTTTATTAATTAAATTTTAAAGGAGTTTTTATGGAAAAAACAATCAAGGTTGAAGGAATGCACTGTGTGCACTGCTCGGCGAGAGTTGAAAAGGCGCTGACGGCGCTCGGACTTGAGTGTGACGTTGACCTTTCAAAAGGTGTTGTCAAAGTAACCGGAGAAAATATTGACGAGAAGAAAATAACAGACACAATAGAAGACCTCGGGTTTATAGTTCATTAAAAAAAGAGCCAAAAGGCTCTTTTTTAATGAATATTGAATATTGAATATTGAAGAATTTAGGACAATTTCCTT
>JAZQUE010000248.1:0-2846 GCA_045631145.1 Eubacteriales bacterium | reverse complement strand
GCACCAACGTAACCGATCTTAGCTTCTTCTGCTGTGAAGTCGCCGTTAGCGATCATTTCGTTGAGCTTCATACCTGCAGCGATACCTGCAAGGTATCTGCCTTCGTAGATGGAAGCGAATGCGTTGTGGAAGTTTGCAAGGCCTGCGGTATGAGCCATAGTACCCGTTGCATGGCAGAACTGAACGTCGGGGTTCTCTCTTGCCGCGTCGAGAAGGAAGGGCTCGTGACCAAAGGAGTCAGCAAAGATTACGTTGCATCCCTGGTCGATAAGGTCGATAGCTGCATCGTAGCATTCAGAGCCTTCGGGAATACCGGTAACCATAATCATCTGGTCGTTGGTAAGACCAAGCTTTTCCTGAACTGCGAGAGCTGCGTCGATGAAGTTTTTGTCGTAGGTAGAGTTTTCATCATGGAGGAAGATAAATCCAACCTTGATGTCATCAGCCTTAACTTCTTCGCCGTTTGCACTTTCGTCGCTACAAGCAACGAAGCTTACGGTGAGAGTAAGTGCAAGAGCTGCTACCAAGAGTAAGCTTAAGAACTTTTTCATTTTCTTTTCTCCTTGCCTTTTGGCATAAAATTTTCTTGTAAAATTACTTTTACAACTTGTTATTATTTTAACGAATTTGACACAAATTGTCAATAGTATTTTTCACATTACCGTCTTTTTTATTATTTTTTATTTTAATAAGAAGTTAATTGACAAAATTATCTTTAAGGTGTAATATATGGAATGTAAAATAATTACCTTGGGAGATAACGAAATGACGACAAGAATACTCGTTTTAAGGCACGGAGAAAGCGTTGCGAATAAGGAAAAATTCTTTGCGAGCCGTACAAACGTCCCGCTTACCGACCTCGGCGTAAAGCAGGCAAAGGCGGCGGCAGAGGCACTGAAGGACTTACATATTGACAAAGTTTTTTCAAGCACGCTCGACAGAGCGTATTATACCGCTCTCCCCTTTGCAGAAATGAGAGGACTCGAGGTTACGAGAGTAGAGGCTCTCATAGAAAGAGACTGCGGTATATGGACGGGAAAGACCATCGACGAGGTGACGAGGCTTTACCCCGACGAAAAGGTGCTTTTTAACGAGGGCGACATCAACTTCAAAATAACGGGCGGCGAAAGCTCAAGAGAAATGATAGAGCGTGTCGGAAAAGCCCTCGACAAGCTCGCCGAGGACAACGAAGGGCTCACCATTCTCGTTGCTTCTCACGGCGGAATTATCAAGGGTATCCCCTACTATTATTCCGAGACAAAGACCGATGGCGTTTACAATGGCACTAAAATTCCGACTAACTGCTCGATTACTGAAATAGTTTACGAAACCGGCAAGGGAAAGGTTATCCGTTACTCCGACGACTCCTACCTCGGCTCTCTCAGAGCCGACGCCTTTATGATATGAGTGAGCTTAAGCATTTTATAAAAAATAACGCCGTTTTTGTTATTTCCTTTTTCGCGGCGGTTATTACTTCCTCTATCGTACCTCCCGACAAGGAATATTTCGGGTACATAGACCTTAAGACGATAGCGTGTCTTTTCTCGGTGCTTTCGGTTGTTTGCGCCCTCAAAAACATCAATTTCTTTTATATTCTTGCAGTTAAAATCGTCAAGAAATTTAAAATGCTTCGCTCGGCGGTGACGGCTCTAGTTTTCGTCACCCTTATCGGCTCGATGTTTATTGCAAACGATATGGCGCTTCTGACGTTTCTTCCTCTCGGATATATTATTCTTCGTACGACGGGAAACGAAAAGCATATGGCTTTCGTATTCATAATGCAGAACATTGCCGCGAACCTTGGAGGTATGCTTACCCCTTTCGGAAATCCGCAGAACTTATTTTTATACACAAAGTTTGAAATTCCCAACGGTGAGTTCGTTTCCATTATGCTACCGAGCTTCGTTATTTCCATTTTAGTTATAGGACTTTTGTGTCTCACTTTACCTAACGATACACTGACGATTGCCGAAAAAAAGTTACCGACAAACCAAAAGAAAACCGTTATTTACCTTATTCTTTTTCTTTTATCGATACTGATAGTATTCAGATTTATTCCCTACTATCTGGGTGTGGCGGTGATATTCGTCTCCCTTTTATTCCTTGACAAAAAGGCGCTCAAGATGGTAGACTACCCGCTTCTTCTCACCTTCGTCTCTTTCTTTATTTTTTCGGGAAATCTTGCGAGAATAGAGGCAGTAAAAGCCTTTTTTGAGGCTCTTTTATCACTCGACGAGCTTATCGTCTCCACTCTTTCCTGCCAGATGATAAGTAACGTTCCGTCGGCAATTCTTCTTTCTGAATTCACCTCAAATTACAGAGACCTTCTTGTTGGTGTAAATATAGGGGGAATCGGAACGCTGATATCGTCGCTTGCAAGTCTTATTACCTTCCGAGAATATCTCAGGCACAACCCCGAAAAGGGCTTCTCCTATATTTTAAAATTCTCGCTTTATAACTTCTCGATTCTCTTCATTCTTGTATTTTTTGCGAAAATTATGTAAACATTCATTGTAGTTTCAATTGTGTTAATATTTTCCATATATAATGGCTTCGAGGTGATAGCTTGAATAAGTTAAAATATAAATTTATGCTTTTTATGCAGGGACGCTACGGAGTTGACGAGCTTTATAATTTTCTTTTGATTTTTTATCTTGCACTCGTTCTCATAAACTGCTTCGTTCATTCGTCTCTTCTCTATCTTTTTTCGATAGCGGTGCTCGTTTACGGAGCGTTCAGGGTATTTTCGAAAAACGTTTCTGCACGGCAAAAGGAAAGAGCAAGGTTTTTAATTATAAAGAGGCGTGTGAGTGACAAGCTCTCGCTTATGAAAAAGCGTTTTTCCG
>JAZQUE010000247.1:0-6067 GCA_045631145.1 Eubacteriales bacterium | reverse complement strand
ACGACATGGCTACGATCCGACTTATGCTTTGAAAGCTGGGAAGATATTTTGGCACTTCCGAGGTTTGCCGACGTTGCAATGATATGCACTCAGGATAAGATGCATTTCGCACCCGCAATGAAGGCTATAGAAAAGAAGTACGAGCTTCTCCTTGAGAAGCCTATTGCACCTACCCCCGCGGAGTGCTATCAGATTTCCGAGGCGGCTCATAAGAACGGTGTAAGAGTTCTCGTCTGCCACGTTCTCCGCTATACCCCCTTCTATAAGGCGGTCAAGAAGTTCATAGAGGAAGGAAAGCTCGGCGAAATTATCAACGTCAATCATACCGAGGGCGTAGGTAACCTTCATTACAGTCATAGCTATGTCAGAGGAAATTGGAGAAGAGAAGACGAAAGCTCCAATATGCTCCTTGCAAAATGCTGTCACGACACCGACCTCTTCCAGTGGCTTATCGGAGAAGAATGTACTAAGGTTCAGTCGTTTGGTATGCGCTCCTTCTTCCGTGAAGAGAATAAGCCCGAGGGCGCTCCTGCAAGATGCCTTGACGGATGTCCTCATAAGGATACCTGCTACTATTACGCTCCCGACCTTTATAAGGTAGATACTGCCGAGGTACAGCACTTCAGAGGCATCGTCGCAAGAAAGTTCAACCCTACCGATGAAGAAGTAGATGAAATTCTCAAGACCTCGCCCTACGGACGTTGCGTATTCCAGTGCGATAATGACGTCGTAGACCATCAGATTGTTAATATTCAGTTCGGCAAGGATAAGCTTATGACCCATACAATGTCCCCCTTCAATAAGGGAGGCAGAGTTTCCACTATAATGGGAACGAAGGGTGAGCTCCGTCTCGATATGGAAGGGCAGGTAATGACCTTCTACGATTTTGCAACGAGAGAAACGAAGGAGGTTTACAGACCCGAGGTTTCTATCGACCAGACGATAGCAGGCGGCCACGGAGGCGGCGACTCGGGAATTATGCAGGATCTCTACGAGTATATTGCAAATAATAACCCCTCGAACTCTATTTCCGACGTGTCGGTATCTTGTATGAGCCACCTTATCTGCTTCGCCGCAGAGGAAGCAAGAAAAAACAATACCGTAGTTTATATGGACGAATACATAAAGTCACTTTGATAAAAGAGTCTCCGCAAAAATGCGGAGACTCTTTTATGCTTGATTGAATAACTTTTTTGTGGTAAAATGTAGAAAAAATATTTGTAGGATGAATATGAAAAAGCTTATCAACAGAATGAACGGAATAGAAACACCTCGCCTTATTCTTCGTAAGGTCAGAGTGAGCGACGCCGAGGATATGTACGAATACGCCTCAAGCGAAGCCCTTACCGAATACCTTTTGTGGAGTCCTCACGAAAGCCCTGAATACACAAAAAGCTTTTTGAAATTTCTCACGAAGAAATATAAAAGCGGAGAGTATCTCGACTGGGGAATAGAACACAAAAACGATAAAAAGCTCATCGGCACCTGCGGTTTTTCTTCTGTTGACCCCGATAACTCAAAAGCCGAAATAGGCTATGTGTTAAGCCCCACCTATCAGGGTAACGGTTACGCCACAGAGGCGGTAAAAGCCGTCGTTTCCTTCGCCTTTGAAACACTTAACTTGAATCGTGTAGAGGCTCGTGTGATGGAAGGAAACGATGCATCGTGCGCTCTTCTCGAAAAGCTCGGTATGAAGCTTGAGGGGGGGGGAGTGGGGGAAATTTTCGTTAAAGACAAATTCAGAAATATCCTACACTACGCTATTCTGAAAGAGGAGTATTTCGGTAAATGAAACGACCGTTTTTGATTTGCGCCGTCTTTTATGCTGTCTTTGCATATTTGACGTTAACCTTCGGCGCTCCCTTTTCAGATTTCGTCATTCCCGTTCTTTTGCTTCTTTTGGTGTCCTCTCTTTTGCTTTTCGCTTTAATGAAAAGGAGCGCTCTCTTCTTCGTATTTTTGATTACCGCGTTTTCTCTCTTTTCGGTTTTTAAAACCTCGGAACATGACCTTAAAAAAGAAGTAACCGCAAAGACGCTCGACGGAAAATACGTAGTAGCAGAAGGAAGAGTAGAGTCGGTTCGGGGTAATTCAGATTATACCGTCCTTACCGTTTCGTGCGACCTTATCGACGGCGAGAAAAACGACGTCAACGTAACCGTCATATACCCGAAGGACAATACTGCCGACGTCGGCAAAAGAGTGAAATTTAAAGGGATGCTCGAGTACTCCTTTGATTCCTACGGCAAGGGCAACGAAACCTTTCTGACCTCTTTTGTAAGGGGCGTTGAAGTAAATGAAGCGGATAACCTTTTTGATAAAGCGATAAGCTTTCTTCGCTCCGAAATTCGTAAATCAGCCGCCACGTCAAAGCACTCCGCACTTGTTAACTCTCTTATAATCGGTGATAAAACCGAGCTTGCCGACGGCATTACCGACGACTTTTCAAAGCTCGGTATATCTCATCTTCTCGCAATTTCGGGACTCCATCTTTCCATCGTCGTTATGTCCTTTTATCTCTTCTTGACCCGCATTGGTGCAGGACGACGTATCACCGTTTTTCTTTCTATTCTGCTGACTGTGTTTTATATGTCGGTAACGGGCTTTTCGGTATCGGTCGTGAGAGCAGGACAGATGACGATGATATATCTCATAACAAAGCTTATAAGAAGAGCGAATGACAGTATATCTGCACTCTTTACCGCAGGCTTTTTCATCGTTTTTGGAAGCTCGTGGTCGCTTTTTAGCCTCTCTTTTCAGCTTTCCTTCCTTGCAACTCTCGGAATACTTATGTTTCTTCCTCCCGCAACCGACGTGTACGACAGATTTTTACACGACAGAAGGATAAAACGAAATATTTTTCATAAAGCGGTCGAGTACGTTATCGTGTCGCTCTATTCAACTCTTTCCGCAACTCTCTTTACTCTCCCCATAATTCTTCTCGCATTCAACGAGGTGTCGGTAATCTCGCCGATAGCTAACCTCTTTGCCGTTTTCTTTGCAAAATACTATCTTATGCTTGCCTTCGTTGCCGTTATCTTATCTATGATAGGCTTGACGCCCTTGTCTGCCGTTTGCTTCTTCATTGCCGATATTTTTGCGGATATGCTCATTTTCTTTACTCGGAGCTTGGTAAGCCTCGCACCTTCTCCCGTGGGGCTTGATATAGGCTTTCTGACACTGGGCGCCGTTATAATTACACTCGCTGTTATTCCGTTTCTCTTTTTTACCCGAAAGATTTTTACTCTTCCCCTTGCAACTCTTTTTATTACGGTTATCTTTATTGTATTCAGTATTACCGTGAGAACCATAACCTACAACGACTTAAGGGTAAGTGCGGCGTATAAAAGAGGATGCAAAACCGTATACGTTTCGAAGGGTGAAGAAAACGCACTCATAGACTTAACGTATTCCGATTCTCACTCGCTCTCGTCTGTTTCTTCACTTCTTGACGACAGACGGGTAAAGGAGATAGATAAAGCGGTATTCTTAATAGATAAATCTATACCGACCGAAAGAATAGAGACCGTCCTCACCACCTTCAATATAAATGAAGCGGTAATTTTGCTAGGCGGAGAGTTTGAAAAGGACTTAGATGAGGTTTATATCCTTTGCCGTGACCTTGAAATACCCGTAAGCGCAAGCTACAATTTTAACTATGAGGTTTTAGACGGCGTCAGTGCTGCCGTTATGCCCGAAACGTCGCTCACTGTATCGGCAGAGAAAAACGGAAACACAGTGTGCTTTTATAAATCTCTTTCGAAGGACGACCTTTATTCCGTACCGCTTTCGGCAGATATAGTTTTTTACGACGGCGAGTATCCCATTGACTTTGACAATACCGTTTACGGCGAAAAAGAGCTTCCTCTTAGTCATTGGCGACTTACCGAAAAGAAAATTGTTAAAGAATAGTCCCTCTGGGTAAAATAGTAAAAACTGTTTTGCTTGGAGGGATTTTTTTGCAAAAAAACGTTTCAAAGGATATCTTGGCAAATAAGGAGTACCTTCGTAAAATTTTCCCGGAGGCGCTCGTTTCGGATGTTAAGATAGACGATATAAAAGTAGGGGATAAGGATGGAATAATTTGCTTTATCAACGGCTCTACCGATACCGACGCAATGACAAGAATTGAAAAAAGTCTTCAGTCGGTAGAAGCCGATGAGATAAAAAAATTTAAAACAATGAAAGACTTTATGAAAAACTTCATTCCATATAACGATAAAAGGGAAGAGCAGGACTTTCAAAAGCTTATTTCCGCCCTTCTTTTGTCAATGTCGCTCATTTTTATCGACGGCTACGATAGCGCGGTAATACTCGATACGAAAAAATATGCTTCAAGAGGAATTTCAGAGCCCGAAAAGAATAAAACTCTCCGAGGCCCGCGAGACGGCTTTTGCGAAAGCGTGTATATTAATACCTCTCTTATACGACGCAGAATAAAAACTCCAAGCCTTTGTTTTGAGGCTTTTGATATAGGACTGGAGACGAAGACGAGAGTAATTCTTTCCTATGTAAAAGGAAAAGCAAAGGAGGAGCTCGTTGTAAGACTTCGGGAAAGGCTTTTAAAAATGGATATTCCGTCTCTCACGCTTTCACAGCAAACTCTTGCCGACCACCTTTTTTCGAATACTCTTTTAAAAAAGCTCAACCCCTTCCCGAAGGTGCGTTACGTCGAACGACCCGATACCGCCGCTTCAATGCTGATAGAGGGAAAGATTGCTATTATGTGCGATACTACCCCCAGCGTTATCTTCTTGCCGATAACTCTCTACGATATGATGGAGGAGACCGACGACTATTATTTTCCTCCCGTAACCGCCTCTTATCTACGGCTCTTGAGAGTGGTAATGCTTTTTATATCCGTTTTCATTTCTCCATTGTGGCTTCTTGCTCTTTCCTATTCCTCATACCTTCCGCCGTCACTCGAATTTTTACTCGTGAACTCCGAATGCTTTATCCCCGTATGGCTTCAGCTTTTGACGGTAGAAGTAATGATCGATTCCCTGAAAATAGCGTCTCTCAATACTCCCGACAATATTTCCAACTCCCTCAGCGTCGTAAGCGGACTTCTTCTCAGCGACTTTGCCGTATCCGCAGGTCTCCTTGTTCCGCAGACTATTCTCTATTCGGCAATAGCTTCTATTACAAATTTCATCCCGACGAATTACGAGCTCGGCTATACCTTTAAGTTCTGGAGAATGTCACTAATTGTTTTAACTGCCCTCTTTCGTATTTGGGGCTTCGCTCTCGGCGTGGCAGTATTTCTTTTAATTCTCCTTTTCAACCGTACCGCCGACAACAAAAGCTACCTCTATCCCTTCGACCCAAAGGATAAAAAGGGCATCTTAAAATTTTTTATACGAACCGATAAAGGAAAAGAATAAAAACCACTTTACAAATAAAAAAGTTTATGCTATAATCAAAGTGTACCAAACGAGACACTTTTTTGGAGAGCTATATGAACGAGAAAGAGATTTGCACCCTCCTTGAAAAGCTTCCTCTGTTTTGTGGCATAACAAAAGGGAAGCTCGCAGAGCTTCCGCTTGAGGTGAGCCTTTCGGCAGGAGAAGAATACGAGGTAAAGAATTCACTTGCGGTAATAGCGGTAGGTAAAGCGGATATATTTAAAAAGTCCCTTTATCTTAAAACCGTTACGGCACCGTCGGTTTTCGGACTTGCAACGCTTTTTGATAAAAATGACGGCTATATTTCAACCCTCAAGGCAAAAAGCGAAACGACGATACTTCTTTTTTCAGAAGCCTTTGTTGAAAAGCTTATAGAAGAAAGCCCCGAGTTTTCAAAAAGACTTATTCTGCTCCTCGGAGAAAAGATAAGGTATCTGAACAGACGAATTGATTTTTACACCTCGCCAACGGCAGAAGGAAAGCTTTACGAGTATCTTCACACAAGCGCCAAAGAAGGATACGTCGAGGTGTCGATGTCGAAGCTTTCCGAAATTCTCGATATAGGACGAGCGTCTCTTTACAGAGCGCTTTCTTCCCTTGAAGAAAAAGGGGAGATAAAGAAGCAAGGCAAAAAAATATTTTTATTAAAGAGAGGATAAATA
>JAZQUE010000246.1:0-4560 GCA_045631145.1 Eubacteriales bacterium | reverse complement strand
TGGCCTCCGACTTGAATACGAATCCAAGCATTTGTCGCATTAGCCCAAGTGTCCGTTTCTTTAAGATTTGCCATAGCCAAAAGAGTGTAGCAACACAAATCCGCTTGTTGTTTACTTGGTACTTGTAATTCACTCAATATTTGTCTTGCTTCGTCAATTTTACTCATAGATAACTCCTTAAAATTCTATCACACGAAATTTCTGAATAATCGCGTTCTCTAATTAGTTCTTTTCCCATAGCTTCTATTATGTTCATCGGTGGAACGGGCATAGAATTGATTTCTGTAGAATTTACCTGTGTAGAGCCGTTCAATATTCTGTAGTAAGAATCATATAGCGTAGAATTAAACAAAACATATAATCCGTGAACAACAGAATCTGATAGAGCTTTGGTTCCTGCAATAAAGTTAATTTTGTTTTGTGTGCTTATTTGAGAGTATTGCGAATTTTTTCGCGCCAAGTAAATCCCACACTGCAAACGTCTATGTTCTTCTTTTGCAGTAAAGCGTTTTACAAATAGATAATTTGTATTCGCTTGCAACAGCCCCTCTTGTTCTGTTACAATATATTCGTGTTCTCGTTCAATGGGAAATACAACTTTTCCATTCTGAATATGTTGAGAGTAAAATAACGGCACTGCCTGTGGTTCAGCTACATCACGAAGCATATTTCTGTTTCTAAAATCAACGGTCAACCCCGTTTTCATTTTTAAGCCTATACTCAATAGAGTATCATTCCAACGGTTAAGAGTTTTGAGGGTCTCTGTTTCACTCTCCGTAGTAGTTAAATATACATAACAATCTTCACCCGAAACCACAGAATCATACGGAGCAAGAAAATGTGTTTTATTGCTGAAGTCGCTATTAGATTGACTTGTGGTAATTGTGATGTTTTGAGGTTTTTGTTTTGTCTTGCAAACTTTGATAATCATTGTTTCTTGCAAAACACTTTCGGTTTCAAAAACTTTATCTCTACTTACAAACAAATGAATATGCTCCAAAACGCATTCACTTAAAAACTTTTGACGGAATTTCTTAAAGTAAGCACCCGAAGTCCACGAACGAGGAATGATATATACCATTTCGCAGTTGTTTTCAAGATTAAACACGCCCATAGTTGCAAAAAGGAAATAAAGATTTGGTGCGCCATAGCACACATCGGGCATAGTCTTTGCTTCAAATGCGTCCTTTGAAATTTTCATGTACGGCGGATTGCCGATGACTAAATCATATTTTTCGGGCGATGGATTCGCACCGAGTTTTTCGTTGTATTCTAAATCTTGGGAAATAATATAATTTTCAGTGCGGACAGCGTAAGAAAATCTGACATTACTATTGTTTTGTACCCACGTTAGATTATCTTTAAGCAAATCAACAATGTGAGGATCGTTTTCATAACAAGTCAGTTCAATGCTTTGTATATGCGGTAAAGTTTGCAATCTTTCTAATAAAGCGATAGACAGTATTCCAGAGCCTGCTCCAGCATCAAGAATTTTCAAAGTAGTCTTGTTAGAGGGAATATCAAACAATTCAGCCATAAAGATTGCGGTTTCTTTGCTCGTGAAAAACTGACCATATTTTTTTCTCAAATCTTTAGGCATTTTCTTGACATATTCAGTTGTGTTACATATTGCAAAATCAAGTAGATTCATTTCTTCTAAACTCCATAATTTCACTTATATCACAGTCAAGCGTATTGCAAATTTTATACAGGCTCTCTAAAGACACAAACTCGTTACGTCCCATTTTTGCTAATACATTAAAGCTAATATCGGATTTGTTTTTTAGTTCGGTACGATTCATTTTTTTGTCAATTAGTAATTTCCACAATCTATCATAACAAACCATTGTTAAACGCTCCTTCTCTCTCTTAAGAGCATTATAGCATATTGTCAACAGAAAGTCAAGCAATGCTCACGATTTCGTGAGAAAACATGTTCATCTATAACTTGTCAATTTTCCTGACAAGCACTGCATTTGTGTCCACAAATGCAAAATACGGCATACCTCTTTCGAGATATACCGTATTTTTTGAAAACTGTCCTTTAGAGTGACGCTCTAAACTTCTCTCTCTTTTTTTAGTTTAAAGGCACTTTAGGGAATTCCACAGGGTTTTCTCCGCTGATACCCTGAAGGAGTGCTTCAAGGTCGCTTTCCGATATGTCGCTGAACTCCGAAATTATCGCCTCGGTCTCGTTTTTCGAGGGGGTGATGGGAGCGTCATTTTCCTCATCTACCGTTTCCTCGGGCATCTCTTTGGGCGTCTCTTCAGGCGTCTCTTCAGGCGTCTCTTCAGGTATTTCTTCGGGAGCTTCATTAGGTTCTTCTTTGGCGCTCTCGTTTTCTTCAATCGGAGCTTTGCTTTCGCTCAAGGTCTCTTTAGTTTTCATAACTGTCACACAAGAGGTGAGGGTGAGGGTAAGTATTAAAGAAAGTATAATTAATCTTTTCATTTTTTTCTCCTTTATAGTGGGGCTTGAAATTTCTTCGCCCTGTGTTTTTTTGTTTTAAGCGTTTTGCTCTCTGAATTGAAGTCTGTAAAGGGAAGCGTAGGTGCCGTCCTTTTCAAGAAGCTCGTCGTGAGTGCCCTTTTCGGTCACACGGCCTTCCTCAATGACGGCAATCTCGTCGGCACGCCTTACGGTAGAAAGTCGGTGTGCTACGACTATTGTCGTTCTGCCTATCGTCAGCTTGTCGAGAGAGCTTTGAATGAGAAGCTCGGTGGTATTGTCGAGAGCGCTCGTCGCCTCGTCGAGAATAAGAATGGGAGGGTTTTTGAGGAAAACTCTCGCAATCGAAAGCCTTTGCTTCTGACCGCCCGAAAGCTTTACTCCTCGTTCTCCTATCTCGGTGTCGTAGCCGTTTTCAAGCGTTTTTACCCACTCGTCGATGCCTGCAAGCTTTGCCGCCTCCCAGACCTCATCATCGGTTGCCGAAAGATTTCCGTAGAGGATATTTTCCTTTATAGTATCGTTGAAGAGAAAGACGTCCTGCTGAACTATACCTATATTTTTTCGAAGGGAGTCGAGCGTGAGGTCATTTATGTTTTTGCCGTCGATAAGTATCTCTCCTCCGTCAATGCCGTAAAAGCGGGGGATGAGGTGGCATACGGTAGTTTTACCGCCACCCGACGGTCCGACGAGAGCAAGCGTGCTTCCTGCCGAAGCCTTGAGGTCAACTCCGTGAAGCACCTCACCCGACGATGCGTAGGAGAATGAAACGTTTTTGAATTCGACGTCTCCCTTTGCCTCGCCGAGAGTTTCTTTTCCGAGGTCGCCCTCGGGCTCGGTTTCGATAAGCTCGATAAATCTCGAGAAGCCCGAAACGCCCTGCTGATACTGCTCCATAAAGTTTATGAGCGTCGTGAGGGGGTTTATAAAGAGGTTTACTGAAACGATGAAGGTTGAGTATTCGGCGAAGGAAATCTTGCCGTCGTAGAGGAAAAGACCTCCTGCTATAAGTATAATTACGTTAAATACGTCGGTGATGAAGTTAGATGACGAAAAGAAGAGCGCCATAGCGTGATACGCCTTGTGACAGGCAGCGACGAAGGCGGAATTGCCCTCTTCAAACTTTTCTTCTTCTTTTTTTGCGTTGGTGTAGGCTTTCGTTACACGAATTCCCGAAATACTGCTTTCGATAGAAGCGTTGATAATAGCCGTCGTGCTTCTTCTTTCGTTGAAGGCGGCTCTCATACGCTTTCTGAAATAGATGGAGACTATAAGAAGGAAGGGAACGCAAACGAAAATTATAAGAGTGAGGGATACGTTAATGGTACAAAGGTAAACAAACGAGCCTATGAGCATAACCGAACTGATGAGAAGGTTTTCGGGGCCGTGATGAGCAAGCTCGGCAACGTCGAAAAGGTCGCTTGTTATTCTCGTCATTATCTTTCCCGTCTCGTGCTCGTCGTAGAAGGAGAAGGGGAGTCTTTGAAGGTGACGGAAAAGCTGACTTCTCATATCTGCCTGCATCTTAACGCCGATAATGTGTCCGTAGAACTGCATAAAGTAGCGCAGAGCGAAGCGAAGAATGTAAAGGAAGAGAACTATTACTCCCGCCCACACGATTTCTCGGTAGAGCTTCTCGGGAATGAGCGTTTCGAGCATTTCGTTGGTGACGATGGGGTAAACCATACCGATGAGAGATATAAAAAGAGAGGCGAGCATATCGAGAAGGAGCATTTTTCGGTAGGGCTTATAGTAGGCTATGAATTTTTTAAGCATCGCTTTTCTCCTTTTCGAGTCTCGTCATTGTCCTGAACTCAAAGAAAACGAATATAATGCTTATAATTACCGCAATAACGTCGGCAATCGGGCCTGAAATTATAATTCCCATAAGTCCGAGCTTCGTTACTCTCGGAATAATGAGCATAAGCGGTATGAATAAGAGACACTGACGGGACATTGAAAGGATAACACCTCGCAGAGGCTTACCGATTGAGCTGAAGAAATTAGCCGATAAGAACTGCACTCCGTTTATAACCATTGTACAAAGGAAAATTCTCATAAACATTACCGCGAATTCCATATAAAGAGGGTCTGAATCTTTTCCGAATACA
>JAZQUE010000245.1:0-7610 GCA_045631145.1 Eubacteriales bacterium | reverse complement strand
ACGGACACTTGGGAAAATGCGACAAACGGTTGGATTCGTATTCACGATGTGATTTCTTACACAAAAGAGTTTTACGGCGTTTCCTATGCTGAAAATAGCCGTGAAACTTTCCGTAAACAAGCTATGCACCATTTTAGGAACGCAGCATTTATAGAGGATAATGGAAAGGCAACGAATAGCCCTAATTATCGTTATCGCATTACCGATGAGATGTTGGAGCTAATCAAAACTTTCAACACACTTGAATGGGAGAATACGAAAGCGGCATTTCTATCTGCTCACCAATCCTTAATCAGTTTGTATGCTTCTAAACGTTCAATGCTGAAGATGCCTGTAAAAATAAACGGTGAGGATTTCACATTTTCGCCCGGCAAACACAACGAACTGCAAAAAGCCATCATAGAAGAATTTGCACCTCGCTTTGCTCCAAATTCTGAATGTTTGTACGTTGGTGATACCATTGAAAAAGATTTAGTGAAAAATATCGAAAGGCTGAAAGACCTTGGCTTTGTTATAACGCTACACGATAAAATGCCCGATGTGGTTTTGTATTCCGAAGAAAAGAATTGGATTTATTTTATTGAATCCGTTACATCTGTTGGTCCTATGGATCCTAAGCGTATTCGGGAAATCGAAGAAATGACAACCGATGTAACCGCAGGGAAGATATATGTTACCGCATTTCTTGATTTTAAGACCTTCAAGCAATTTTCTGAATCTTTGGCGTGGGAAACGGAAGTTTGGATTGCCGATATGCCCGACCATATGATTCATTTGAATGGTGATAAATTCTTAGGGCCAAGAAATAGTTAAAATGTATTTGAACCCCCACATAAGTATAAAGCACTATAAAAACCACCAACCTATCGTAAGGCTCCCTTGTGCAAAGGGAGCCTTTTTCTGTCTTTCAGGAGGTAATAAAAGAGGGCAGAGAATTAAAACATCCTCTGCCCTGTTGTCGGTAGGTGTATATCCTATTAAATTTCAAAACTGTCCTTAAGAGTACGCCGCATTAGTCTTCTCTCTTATTTTTTGTCAACAACCTCGCCGTCGCCCTTGACGATAGAGTGCTCGGGGTAAACGCCTCGAAGTGAATTCATAGGATAGACCGAGGTGAGCTTGCCGATAACGGTACCCGGGTTGAGAACGCAGCCGCAGCCGACGTTTGCACCGTCGCCAAGGAAAGCGCCAACCTTTCTTCTCCCCGTATCAAAATCACGCTCGGCGTGAATGACGACGTTCTTGCCGTCGTTTTTGAGGTTTGAGCATATCGAGCCTGCGCCGAGGTGGGAAAGGTTTCCGAGCACAGAGTCGCCGACGTAATTATAATGAGGTATCTGCACTCCGTCGAGGAGCACCGAGTTTTTAAGCTCGGTGGAGTTACCTATGACGCAGTTTTCTCCAATTATGACGTTACCCCGAAGGAAAGCTCCCGTGCGCAAAACGCTATTCCTTCCTATTATAGCGTAGCCCTCGACAGTTGCGGTAGGATAGACCTTTACTCCGTCGGCAACGAGTATTTTTTCGTTCATTCTCGTGTAGCCCTCAATTCCCTCGGCTACTTTTTTCTTTATGTACGCCTCTGCTTCTGTGAGAAGTTCCCAAGGGTAAAGAACCTCAAAGAGAGGTGTAAGCCAAGGGGTGTGGCAGGAGAAAAGCTCACTTGTTTTAATTTTCAAGGATATGCCCCCTCTCCTTCATTACATCTGCAATACGCTCGGTAACTTCTCTGCAAAGCTCCTCGCTTTTCGCTTCTGCCATTATACGCACGAGAGGCTCTGTTCCGCTTTTGCGAAGGAGTACCCTTCCCTCTCCTATCTCCTTCTCTGCCTTTTCGACTTCCTTTTTTACTTCCTCGTCGCTTATGGCAGTATCCTTATCCTTTACCTTTACGTTTTTTATAATCTGAGGGAAAAGCGTTATCGGCTCGGCAAGCTTTGAAAGAGAGGTCTTTTTGTCGCAGACCTCCTCGGTGAGCATTATTGCCGTAAGAAGTCCGTCTCCCGTTGTAGCGTATTTTTTCAAGATTATATGTCCCGAATTTTCTCCGCCGAGGGAATATCCCTCCTTCTGCATACACTCGTAAACGAACTTATCTCCGACGGGTGTCCGTACCGTCTTTATTCCCTTTTCGCCGAGAGCAGAAGAAAGGGCGGAGTTTGACATAACGGTAACGGCAACCGTATCACCGTTCAAAATGCCCCTCGACTTGAGACGGCAAGCGAGAATATAAAGAATTTTGTCGCCGTCAACTATATTTCCCTTTTCGTCCACCGCAATGCATCTATCGGCGTCTCCGTCGAAGGCAAAGCCAATATCGAGATGCTCTTTTCTCACAAGCTCCTGAAGCGCTTCGGGATGAGTTGAGCCGCAGCTTTTATTGACGTTCACGCCGTCGGGACTCGTTCCGATATCGTAAACCCTCGCACCGAGGGAAGAAAAGACAGATTTCGCAAGCATCCACGACGCTCCGTTTGCAGAATCTATTCCTATTTTTAAGTCTTTATAGGAATTAGACGCAATCGACATAAGAAAGCCGAGATAACGGTTTCTGCCCGAAACGTAGTCAACGATTTTTCCTATCCTACCACCGCTTGCAAGAGGAAGCTCGGAGGAGGTCACGCCAAGGGCGCTCATATCCCCGTCGAGATACGCCTCTATAAGACCTACCGTCTCGTCGTCGAGTTTCTCGCCGTAGCGGTTTATTATCTTTATTCCGTTGTCGTAATAGGGGTTATGCGATGCGGTGATTATTATTCCGCAGTCAAACTCATCCCTCGACGCAACGTAGGACACACTCGGGGTGGTGGTTACGTGGAGCATATATGCGTCGGCGCCCGAGGCGGTAATTCCCGCCGCCACCGAATATTCTAACATATAGCTCGACAATCGGGTATCCTTACCTATAACTATTCTCGCCCTTTTACCGCTCTCCCTCGAATAATACCATCCGAGAAACCTTCCTACTTTATATGCGTGAGTAGCGGTAAGCTCAACTCCCGCTTTCCCTCGAAAGCCGTCTGTTCCAAAATATTTATTTCTTTTTTTCTCGATTTTTACGCTATCGCGCAAAAGCTCGTCGGCAGACACCGAGAAAAACTCCGAAAGTGCTATTATCTTATCAATTTGCGGAAGCGAAATATCCATTTCCCATTTTGAGACCGACTGACGCGAAACTGCGAGCTTTTCCGCAAGCTCCTCCTGTGATACGTTCATATCAGTTCGAAGTCTTGCTATCTTTTCTCCTATTGTCATTGATACACCTCTTTCCTTGTTACGTTATTATATTACCAAAACTCAAAAACGATATCCACCAACTTTAATTTGAAGTTTTCCCGCAACCTGCGGTTGCGTCATTTTATCACGAACGATACACTATGCAAAGTTAAATTTTCGATTATTAATATATAACAAAAAAAATTAAAGCGTTTACGAAACATTTTTATGTAATTTGTTGTAAACGCTTGCTTGTGTTAAATGCACAAACCGCAGATAAAAAAGCAGTCAATATTACTTCATATGGTGTCGGCTAACGTTTCCAACCCCAATCCCTACCGTGACTTCTTAGTAATCTTCACTCCCGAAGAAACCGCACTCTCTCACACAATGGCAACAGCCACTCTCAAGTCCTTCTACAACAAGGCGGTAGAGGTTATAGACTAATAGAAAAAGTCCGCTTCGGCGGACTTTTTATTATTTTATCCTTTCGGAGAGAACCTCAGTAAATCTCTTTACCGCCGTCGTGGCGGTCTTTTTCTTTTTTAAGGCTACTCCAAGTGTCCGAGTTCCTCCCTCTTTAATATTATAAAGAAGCACAGAATCGTCAAAGCGGTGATATCGGCAGACGGTGTCGGTTATAAAGCATATTCCGTTGCCCTCGGTCGCAAGATAAAAAGCGGTGGAAAGCTGGTCGAGAAAAAGAGAAACGTCAGGAGTAAAGCCCGCTTCCTTGAAAACCGTCATTGCGTGGTCGTACATACTGTTCCCACTTTTTAAGAGTATGAATTTTTCGTTCTTGAAGCAGTCTATCGTAACGGCAGGTATGTAGTCCATATTACAAGCCCCCTCGTAAATTCCCCTCGGGGAGACTCCCCTGCCCTTTATCCTTTCGTTGCACTCGTAATGAGAGGGCACTGCGAGGAGTATCCTCTCGGAAATCAGCGGTGTGTAACTCATATCCGTCGGCTCGGTATCGAAGCTATCGACAATGAGGTCTACCTCGTCGTTTTTCAAAAGCTTCATAAGCTCCGACGAGCTTGCCTCGGTAAGCGTTACGGTAACGCCCGGATAGCTCTTCGAAAAGGTATCTATGACAAAGGGCAAAACGTAAGAGGTCATATAATGTGTGCCTCCTACCCTGACAAGCCCGCTTTTAAGAGAGGTCTCGTCCTTTAAAAGAAGAGAGAAGCCGTCTTCAAGCTCTATTATCTTCTCCGCCGTCTTTATGTACTGAAGTCCGAGCTCGGTGAGCTTTACGCCGTTCCCTCTTTCAAATATAGGAGCGCCAAGCTCATTTTCAAGGTCTTTTATCGCCTTGCTCAGACAAGGCTGGGAAACGTAAAGCTTTTCCGCTGCCCTCGTAAAGCTCCCTTCGGTATAAACCGATAAAACGTATCGTGCTTTTTTGAACATAACTAAAAGTTATACCCCTTATTATTTATATGTATTTGATTATATCACAATATTACATTATAATCAATGAGGAAGGAGAATTTGACTATGGAATTTATTGAAAAGCTTCTTTTTTTATGCCCTCTTCTCTTTATTGCGGGACTCGTTGACGGAATTTCGGGTGGCGGCGGTATTATCGCGCTACCCTCCTACCTTCTTGCAGGACTTCCGATATCGTCGGCATACGCCTGCAACAAAATGCAAAGCTGTCTCGGCACGTCAGCCTCGGCGTACAAATACATAAAAAGCGGTTTCGTTGACTTCAAGAGTGCTATTCCTGCCTCACTTTCAGCAATACTCGGCTCGTTTTTGGCAACACAGATAATGCTTCGTCTTTCCGACGCTACGAAGTCGGCAATTATTACCGTCGCTATGGCGTTCGTAATAATCATCACCCTTCTCGGCGGACGGAGGAAAATCGAACAGCACACTGCAAAAAAGCTCGATTTCAGCTATAAAACGCTCACTCTCTCTTTAATAATCGGTCTTGTGCTCGGTCTTTACGACGGCTTTTTCGGGCCTGGCGGAGGTACGGTCGCAATACTTCTCTTTTCGATAATAATGAGATACGACCTGAGGGTCGGAGGAGGAATAGGAAAGGTTATCATCGTTGTCTCAAACCTCACCTCACTCATTTCCTACATATCACACAGCTCGCTCATCTACCACGTTGCCATCCCCTGCTCGATAGCAAATATCGTCGGAAGCTTCATTGGAGCATCTCTTGCTACAAAAATGGGAGCTAAATTCGTAAAATACGTCTCCTACGCCGTCGTGAGCGCAGTAGTCGTTTATGCAGTCATAAAGATAATATAAAAGCGTTGAGGGCTCGTATGAGCCCTCAACATTGTTATTATAACATAGATTATTTGTGATGTAAAGGAAAATCTGGCAGCTTTAAAAAATTTCTCTTTGATGCACAAAATGGGGCTTTAATGTTTTGCATTTTTGTCAATTGAAATTGTGTAAGCTCTATGCTATACTATAATCGAAGAAAGGAAAGGTACACTCCAATGAACAAATAAGCCTTCAAAGTGACAAAGACATAAAAACACGGCGGTGTAACGCATTAAATATAGAGAGGTAAAAAAAGCTATGTCGATGTCAAGACCTTCAAAACAGCAGAAAGAGAGGAAACCTTGGATGCTCGACATCAAGACAGAACAGAAGTGACCCTTGACTTGTAAAGAAAGGTCAAGGGTCACTTCTTTTTTAGTTTCCGCCGGGTCCGTCCTTGCGGGGACGGGTGTCCTTCGTTTCTATTTTGCCCTTGATGTCCGAGGGCTTTTTATTTTTCTCTTTCATAAAAATCTCCTTATATCCACCGCAAGACGTTCCTCGAGAGTTATGAGGTTCTTTGCGATATCCTTTGACTTTTCGTCCGCCGCTTTATATTCGTTGAGATACTGTGAGAGTGACTTGACTCCCATATTGCACCCCTCTGTCATAAGGTCGGCAACGGTATTATCCGAAAAGTCAACAGCGAGCTTGACGTTTGTTTTCATCCACGACATCCCCTTCGCTATGGGGTTCGGGTCCTTTCCCTCGTCACAAAACCGTTCAAGCTCCTTTTGAAGAATACTGTCGAGCTTTTCGTGGTCGGACTTACTCTCAAGAAGAATTTGCCTGAAGCTTTCGTCCTTTACGCAGTCAACCACGTCCTCTATCGAGGAAACTCCCATCTTCACTCCCGCATCACACTCACGAAGTAATTTTATGGTATCAGATTCTATCATTTTTTCACACCCTTTCGGGTGTATTGTCCCCCGAAATCGAATTTTTATTTCCGTACATTTTCGAAAATTTGTTCGATACTAAACAAGCGAGAAAAGACATATATTGATTATACCTATATAATATCTTATAATACAGAAAAAGCTGTCTCGGAGGACTAAAGTGAAAAAAAATCTGATAGCCTTTATTCTTAATCTCGCCTTTTCTCTTTTTGAGCTTATCGGCGGTATCGTTACGGGAAGCGTGGCAATTCTGTCCGACGCCCTTCACGACCTTGGAGATGCGACGAGCATCGGCGTCTCCTTCCTTCTCGAAAAAAAGAGCTGTAAAGAGCCCGACGGCGTCTACACCTACGGATATTCGGCGTACTCGGTCGTCGGAGGTCTTATTACCACCCTCGTGCTTCTTATCGGGTCGATAGCGGTAATTTTCAGCGCCGTAAAAAGAATACTCTCCCCTGTCGAAGTTAACTACGACGGAATGATAGTATTTGCCGTCGTTGGTGTGACTGTAAATTTCCTCGCCGCCCTTTTCACGAGGGATGGCGAGAGCATAAATCAAAGAGCCGTAAACCTTCATATGCTCGAGGACGTCCTCGGATGGCTCGTCGTTCTTATCGGTGCGATAGTTATGCGCTTTACCGACTTTTCCCTTATCGACCCTCTGATGTCGGCTTCAGTCGCTCTCTTCATACTGATAAATGCGCTAAAAAATCTCAAAGAAATTTTCTCCGTCTTTCTCGGCAAGGTTCCCGAAGGAATCGACCTTGAGGAAATTAAGGAGCACCTTCTCGAAATAGAGGGAGTGCTCGACGTACACCATATACATATATGGACACCCGACGGGGAAAGAATACTCTTAACGGCGCATATCGCTTTGAGAGGCAACGGGTACGAAGCAAAAGAAAAGGTGCGTCACGAGCTTCTCCTGCACGGCATCACGCACCCTACCCTTGAGCTTGAAGGCGAGGGGGAGGAATGTCACGACGAAACTTGTCAAACAGAGCATCACCGTCATCACCACTAAAATAAAGCCAATATGGAGTTTCCCATATTGGCTTTATTTTTATTTCTTTAACATTTCAACTGCCATTTTAGTGCACTCTTCTTCGAGGCTCGGGTTAAAGGCAGAACAGCCCGCCTCATATCCACCCTCATCGAAGGCTTCCTTAATGGGAAGGTAGCCTTCTCCGCCGTTGGTACAGC
>JAZQUE010000244.1:0-11742 GCA_045631145.1 Eubacteriales bacterium | reverse complement strand
CTTGTCAAGAAAAAAGGATAGAGAAAGTAAAGTTCTCTATCCTTTTCCTGTTGGTATGGTTATATTGCTTTATCGCAGGCACCCTTTCGGTGCTTTAATATGTATAATCGGTGTACATAGTCACCATATCGTAAATGGGGGAGTACTTCGTTTCTCCGTAGCCCGTTACGGCAATATACGTTTTTCCGTTCTTTTCGGCAAAGCTCACGAGACAGTGCCTTGACTGTGCAGTATATCCCGTCTTGCCTCCGCATATCGTCATACCGTCTATATGGTCGCTACTTACCTTGTTGAACATCGTTGAATAGAACTCAATGGGCTTTCTCACACCCGTCTTTGCGTCCTCGGTAGTACCCGTCGTTGTGTAATGGTAGGTCGAGAGAATTTTACGGCAAAGGTCGTTGTGAATAGCATAGTCAAGAATGATTGCCATATCGTAAGCGGTAGTGTAGTGATTATCGTCGTGAAGACCGCTTGTGTTTGTGAAATGAGTGTCTATGAGCCCGAGCTCCTCCGCCTTTTCGTTCATCATTTCGACGAACGCCTCCTCGCTTCCCGCAACGTATTCGGCAATCGAAACGGTAGCATCTGCGCCCGACGGAAGAATGATTCCGTAAAGAAGGTCCTTCACGGTTGCGACGTCACCCGACTTGAAGCCCGTCACCGTTGCATTCTGGAGATAGAGCGGGTTGATTATCTCGAAGGTCATAGTAATAGTGTCGTCAAGGTCCATTATCTGTTCAACCGCAACGATAAGCGTCATTACCTTGGTCATAGATGCTGGGTACATTCTCTCCTGCGAGCCCTTGCGGGCAAGCACCTTTCTGTCCTTCACCGAATAAAGAATAGCGTACTGACTGTTGATTTTTGAGCCGAGCTGTGCAGAGTTGTCGTCGTATATGAGAGGGAGAGGAATATACTCCTCCTCGGGAATAGAAAGAGCCTCGTAATCGGGAGGAAGAAGCTTGTCGTAGTTATCAATAGATGCAATTCGTTCGTGGCTTTTTTCATTGTCGAGTATCGCATCAACGGCGCGCACGATTACGTTGACGAAGGAATAAATAAGTGCCACCGCAATAGCCAAAAGAAGAAGTAAAACGAGCAGTCGGTCGTATCTGAATTTTCTTTTTCTTTTATTCATTTACTTTCTCCGAGGTTTTTTGTCTGAAACCATTATATCATACGTTTTGCGTTTTGTCGACGGTAATTTATTATATTTTTTTAATAGCCCTTTTATAAACGATGAAATAAATAACTGCGTTTGTCAGGAAGGTAAGCGCCCAGCTTATGGGGTAAGACGAATATAGCGTTTCAAGAGTAGGGGAAAGGCGAAATGCGGTGAATACCCAAAGAACTCTGAACCCGCAAACGCCAATCAGCGAAACTATCATAGGAGTTATAGAAACGCCAAGTCCTCTGATGCATCCCGACGTAACGTCCATCCATCCCGCAATGAGGAAGGTAGGAACGAGTATGCTCATTTTTATGAGAGCAAACCTTACTACCTCGGAGTTGTCGGTATAAAGCGAGAGCAAAGGATACTTGAACAAAAGGAGTATAGAGCAGGTCACCGACCATACGAGAAAGACGAGAAATAAAGAATTGAAGAAAACGGGGCGTATTCTTTCCTTGTTTTTTGCGCCGTAATTCTGGCTCGTAAAGGTCATAGCGGCGTGGAAAACGCTGTTTTGCACAAGCGACTCGAACTGCTCGACGTTGGCGGCAATTCCGTTTCCCGAAACCGCGAACTTTCCGAAGCCGTTTATGGAGGACTGAATGAGAGTGTTTGATAAAGAAAACATACAAGAATTGATTCCCGAGGGAATACCGATGCGTGCAATCTCGAGTGCGGTCTTTGTATGAAATCTGAGCTTTTTAAGGTCAAGGCGGCAAATGCCCTCAATTTTAGTAAGGGAGATAAAGATAAGAAAGGCGGAAACGTAGTTCGATATAGCAGTCGCAATCGCAACTCCTGCCGCTTCAAGGCGGAAAACCACGACGAAAACTATATTGAGAATTACGTTGATGATACCCGATATTGCCATAAAGTAAAGTGGTCGCTTGGTGTCTCCTATCGAGCGAAGCACCGACGAGCCGAAGTTAGTCATAAGAATACCGGGAACACCTATAAAATAGCATTTGACGTAGATTGTCGCTTGACCGAGAACCTCGGAGGGCGTATCCATTAAAACGAGCAGTCCCTCTGCCGCAAAAAAGCCGATGAAGGTTGGAATGAGACCGCCGATGAGAGCGAGAAAAATAGAAGTGCTTACGGCTTTTTCGGCAGAGTCTCTGTCGTTTGCGCCAACTCTGTTGGCAACTACTACGTTAATGCCCACCGAAAGACCGACGAAAAGATTTACGATAAGGTTTATGAGGTGTGAGGTCGCCGTAACGCCTGCAAGAGCCTCGTCGCTTCCGAACTTACCTACGACCATTATATCGACGGCATTGTAGAGAAGCTGAATATAATTCGTTAAAATAAGAGGAATACAAAACAGAATCATATTCTTCAGAATATTTCCGTGAAGAATATTCACCCTACCTCTGAGCCTCATTTCCTTTCCTTCTTTCTGAATGAGTTAAATATTACGAATGCGATTACTATAAAGCCTATGTAGCCGAATATCGGATATACCGTCGAGATAAGCTCGGAAAAGCCGAACATACTGAGCGCCACCGATAAAAGGGAAAGCAGAGTACAAACGGTTATTTGCTTTCTGCGTTTTTTTCTCATCATCTGCGCGATAGGGAAAAGTGAAGAAACCGACGCTCCCGTCATCGCGATTATGAGTAGAAGTGAATAAAGCGTTCCGAGAATGGTAGCAGTCCCATTCGCTACCGAAACCATAGGAAGCGCCGAAAGCTCCGAGCCAACGGACGAAAACATTCCGAATAGAATAGCCCCTCCGAGAATAAAGAGAGACATTCCGCCGAGGGCTGCCGAAAAGGCGAGTGACCTCGTATTTTTCAGTATTCTTCCGAGAGAAGCGAATACGCCTATTCCCGCAATGAAGTTATAGGATATGTAAACGAGTGAGGAGAATAGGGCAGGGAAGAGAATTTTGGGAGAGCCTTCGGGAAAGCTTATACCGTTTTTAATAACGCTTATCGCCGATATTACGAGAACGAAAACGGTAAGAATAGGAACAACTGCCGAGAAAACCGACATTATTCCTTTTATTCCCGTGAGAGAAATAAAAGTCACCACAGCCGCAAATATAAGCGCCGACACTACCGTGTTTATTCCGAAGCGCTCGCTTAACAGTGAGTGCGCTCCCGCAGTCATAATTACGTATATCGAAAAATAGAAAACCGTTTCAAGCGTTATGAGGAAACATTCGATAAAAGGACTACGGCAGGGCGAAACGAGAGTGTGAAAGCTATCCTTGCCCGTCCTTACTGCGTGTCGAAGTATGAGAAAGCTTAAAAGGGCAAGCCCCGAAACTGCGACAAGAAGTCCGATAACGCCCCATATGCCGAAGCACCCGAAGAACTGCCACATCTCTTGTCCCGATACAAAGCCGGCGCCGATAAAGGCGCCGGCTATTGTAGCCGATACCGAAAAGGCATTTGAAAGTCTCATTTTCCGTTTTCCTCGTTATACGCCGTCCTTACGGCAAGAGCGAGCTGGTCGGAGCAGGAGGTTGACTTAAATCCGCATCTTATGCCCTTTACTCTTTTTTCAATTTCCTCAACCGTCAGTCCCTCAACGAGAGAGGAAACTGCCTTGAGGTTGCCGTCACAGCCTCCTATAAAGGAAACGTTTTTGACTATATTTCCGTCAAGCTCGAAGGATATCTGTCTCGAGCAAGTGCCTTTTGTGTTAAAGGTGTGTTTCATAGTATTTTCTCCTGAATGTTTCTTTTTTTATAATACCACAAGAGCACTATAAAGTCAATCAACGATTTCTATTTCTTTCCCGAGACAGAAGGAGTAAATGTAAACTTTTTTTACCTTCACCTTTTCTATTTCCTCTATTGCTCTCCTGTAAAGATTTAACTGCTTCGAGTGACGCTCCTTCAGTATCTCCTCACCATTTTCTTTTCCGACATTGTCGGTCTTGAAGTCGATTATTGTCAGAGTCTTGTCGGGGTTTTCGAAATAACAGTCTATAACTCCCTGAACGAGAGTTTCTTTTCCGTCGGCATCGAGAAGCATCTTCGTTTTCTCGTCGGAGAAAAATTCACTCGAGGGGAAGAATAGAGTGTAACGCTCCTCTCGTCTCACCGAGCTTGAAGCGTAAATCTCCCCGAAAAGCTTCGACTGGAAGAACTTTTGAAGCGCCGTGTGATTGAGCACCTCGAACTGCTCGAAATTTATAAAGCCGTATTTTAAGAGCCTCTTTGCTTCCTCGAGCGTCGATTTGTTTTTGCATTCATAAAAATCGCAGAACTGCATAAAGGTGTGCATAGCAGTACCCCTGAACGCCGCCATCTTTTCTCCGTCAAGCGACATAAAGTCGGGGTATTTCTTTATAACCGTCTTCTTCTCGTCGCTTTCGTCGAGAAGCCCTTCTCTCACCGCCGATACCGAAAGCTTGAAGGGGGCGTTTGCAAGTCTCTTTTCATCGAATTCCATAAGTGCGAAATCTATCTCTTCCTCGGCCAGAGCGTCGCCTTCAGGAGCGACCGCCACGGAAGGCTCATATACCCTTTCGCTCGCCTCGTATTCGGGAAAGACCTTTACCTCGAAGCCGTCGGTGCTCTCGGAGGAAAGAGTGCGGATAGCCTTTTTGAAAATCTCCTCCGACATAAGTCCCGCCGAAATCATTCTCATAAGAGTTGGTGCATTTTTGAGTAGGTACGAGAAAGCGGTTTTGTTTACAGTTATACATTCAAGGAAGGTCGAGAAGGTGTTAAGGCTTTCCGTACCTGTAATTATCAGCTTGTTCTTCGCTCTCGTGAGAGCAACGTAAAGAAGCCTTAGCTCTTCATCGGCGTTCCCTCTGCGTGTTTCGCTGAGTGCCGCCTTTTCGGCGTAAGTAGATACCTTTCCGCCCAGTCTGCCGACGGGAATGGGGAAGGCGGGGCCGAATACCTCGCTGAAGATAATCTTTTTTCTTTCGTCCTGACGGCTTATCGGCGCTCCCGCATCTACAAAGAAGGTAATGGGGAATTCAAGTCCCTTCGAGTCGTGAACCGTCATAAGCCTTACAGAGCTTTCGCCTCCGCCACCCTTGCCGTAGCGGTTTTTTTGACCTATTATACTTTCAAGGAATATGAGAAACTTCGTAAGTCCCCGAAGCTCTCGCTTTTCAAAGCTTCCCGCAATACCGTAAAAGGCGATGAGATTGTCCTCTCTTGCTTTTGCGTCGCTTAGCGCCTTTACAATACTTAAAAAGTGCGTTTCCTCGTATATCTGCCATATAAACGAATCGGTCGGAAGATGCCTTGAAAGCTCCTTCCATTCACCGAGCTTTTCTATTACGAGACGGCATTTTTTCCGTAGCTCCTCCTCGCTTCCTTTTTGTGCATAGTCGGAAAGAGAGAAATAAATATCGGTGTCGGGGGAGAAATTTCGTATTTTTAAAAGCTCACTCGGCAAAAAGGAAAATACAGGTGAGGTGAGAGCCGAGAGAAGCGATATGTCGTCGGTCGGGTTGTCGGTAGCTCTCAGTATCGAGAGAATGGTGGCAACCTCGTAGCTTTCGAAGAAATTTTTATTCGGGCTGTAATCGCTCGGTATCCCTTTTTTCTGAAGTGCCTCCTGAAGCTTGACGAGCGAGACGTGCTTTCGGGCGAGAAGAGCAATATCCGAGAGCGAAAAGCCCTTTTCGGTGAAGTCTATAATTCTGTCTGCAACGTAATCAAATTCACCCTCACCCCCGAAAAGACATACCTCCGCCGTGAGTCCGAGGTCGCTTTCCTTCGAGAAAACGAGATGGTCGTCCTTGCGGTAAACGTCTTCGCTCTCGTAGTTCATTATCACCTCGAAAAGCGAGTTTACAAGTCTGATTACCGAGGTGTCAGAGCGGAAGTTATTCTGAAGCGCAATAAGCCTCGGACTTTTTCCGTCCCACTCCTTATCAACGGGGAGAAAGGTGTTTCGGTAGTCCATAAAGATTTCAGGGGTAGCGCCTCTGAATTTATAAATGCTCTGCTTTATATCTCCGACCATAAAGCGGTTTTGTGAATTCGAAACCGCGCGGAAAATGGTGTCCTGAAGCTCGTTTACGTCCTGATATTCGTCAACAAGCACCTCACGGAATTTTTCCGACAGCGTCAGAGCGTAGTCGGTCTTTTCGAAGGCTCTCGTTGCGTGAGAATAGCTCCCTTCCTTGACAAGCGCCTTGAAGGCAAGATGGCTCACGTCCTGAAAAGAGAGTATCCTCTTTTCGAGCTTCTCTTTCCATACTCTCTCGTGTATAAGCTCTACCACCGCAAAAAGCTCGCAGGCAATGGAGAATACCCCTGCCGTTTGGAAGAAAAGCTTCTCCTCGTCAACCGAGGGAAACTTCTTCTGCTCCTTCTCTACAATATCCTTCGCAGTGTCTCTGTATGCCTTGAATTTTCCTTTCGCCGCTTCCTCCTCGTCGGTGGTAGCCGAGAATGCGGAGAGCTTTGAGGGCTTATAGTCCGAAAGAGCTACGAGGAAGGGAAGAGGCTCGCTTAAGCTCTGTATTTTTATAAGAGTCGAAAGCTCCTCCTCGACAGTCGGAGCGTATTTCTCTGCCATCGCGGGAAAACGGTCTGTGACTCCCTCTGCCTCCCGCAAAAGAGAAATTGCCGTTTCGAGCGCTTCTCTGCACTCTCTTACTACCGCACGTCCTACCGAAGATTCAAAGAATGAGGCACCGCTACGCTTGAGATAATGCTCTCTTAATATCTTGTCGTATTCCGAAAGGAGTGCCTTTGCCTTAAGGAAGGGCTCGGGAAAGTTTAAAAGCTTCGCATATGTGTCCTTTAAAACCTCGTAAAGAGGCTCATAGCCCTTTGATGCACCGAAAGCCTCCACGAGCGATAAGAAGCCCCTCTTTACTCCGTCGGGAAGGTAAGAGGTGTCGTATAAAAGAGGGTATTCCATTCCCTCGAAAAGCTCGTCGGTGACTGCGACGGTAGTCTCTGCAACTATTGCCTGAAGCTCACCCTCGTCGCCGAGCGCCATATCAACGGGAATACCGAGGTCTCTTGCGCATTCGTTTACTATGTACTTGCAAAAGGCGTCAATGGTCATTATTTTTGCATGAGGGAGCATAAGAAGCTGTTTTTTCAGCTTCTTTAAATTCTTGTTTTGAAGGTAAGCCTCGTTTATTGCAGACGAAAGCTTTGCGCGAAGCTCGCTCGTCGCCGAAACCGTAAAGGTGACGATAAGAAAATCTGTAACGTCAAAGTCTCCCGACGGGTCGATGAGCTTTCTTATTATTCTCTCGGTCAGTACGGCAGTCTTACCACTTCCCGCCGCAGCACTGACGAGGATATCCGACCCCGAGGTAACTATTGCTTTTTCCTGATTGTCAGTCCAGTTATACTTACCCATACCTGTCTCCCATTTTGTTATCTTAAAAAAATTATACACTAAACTCCGATTTTTTGCAAATATTTTCAAAAAACTATTGATAGATTTGAAAAAAAGTTGTAAAATAGATGGGATAAAATGATAATTAAGCATTTGGAGGTACTAAATGGCAGATATCAGACCCTTTAAAGCACTCCGTTTTACCGAAAAAGCGGGGAACATAAGAGACAATGTTTCTCCCCCCTACGATATTATTTCGGAGGACGAGAGAAAGAAGCTTCTCGACTCAAGCGAGAATAACGTCATCCGCCTCGAGCTTCCGAGAGGGGATAACCCCTACGTCGTCGCAGGCGAGACACTCAGAAAATGGCTTGCCGACGGAATTCTTGCAACCGACACCGAGGACGCCGTTTACGTTTACGAGGAAGATTTCGAATGCGAAGGAAAAGACTATAAAATAAAAGGCATAATCTGTCGTGTTAAGCTCGAGGAATTTTCGAAGGGAGTCGTTCTTCCTCACGAGGAAACACTCTCCAAGGCAAAGGCAGACAGATTTAATCTTATGAGCGAAACCTTCTGTAACTTCTCTCAGGTGTATTCTATGTATACCGACGAGGAAAAGGTAATAGCAGGCGAGATTGAAAAGATAGTCGAGAAAGACCCCGACGTTTCCTTTACCGCAAAAGATTCTATCGTGCAGAAGCTCTGGATAGAAACCGATAAAGAAAGAATAGAGAAAATAGTTAACGGCTTTAAGTCGAAACAGCTTTATATAGCAGACGGTCACCACCGCTATGAGACAGCCCTTAACTTTAAAAACAAGCTTATTTCCGACGGCGCATACTCGGAGGACGACGAAGCAGGCTACATTATGATGTTCCTTGCCGACCTCGCCGTCCCGGGACTCGTCATTCTTCCTACCCACCGACTTGTGAAAGACCTCGACTACTTTGATGAAAAGAAGGTGCTCGATAGCGTCTCGGCACTCTTCAACGTAAAGAAGATGGAAAGCGTCGATAGGGTAAAGGAGGAGATTTTGAACGGCGAGACCTCCTTCGGCTTCTATACGGGAGGAGAAGGCTACTACCTTCTTACCCTTCGTGATAAGGACGCCGTGTCTGAGGTCGTTACCGACCGTTCGGAGGCTTATAAGAGCCTCGACGTCACCGCCCTTCACTCTCTTATCCTCGAGCCTGTTTTCGGAATAGATAAAGAGAATATGGCACAGCAGAAGAATCTCACCTATACGAGAAGCATCGACGAGGCAGTCGCAACCGTCAGAAACGGAGCATCGCAGTGCGCCTTTATACTTAACTCGACGAAGATAGAACAGCTTCGCGACGTTGCCCTCGCAGGCGATAAAATGCCACAGAAGTCTACCTACTTCTATCCCAAGCTCATCACGGGACTTGTAATGAATAAATTCAGATAATAAAGGAAAGTAAATATGTGTAACTCCGAAAAGAAGAATCTCGCAACCACCTATAACCCGAAGGACTTTGAAGACAGACTCTATAAGAATTGGGAGGAGAAGGGCTATTTTAAGCCCTCCGACGACCATACGAAAACACCCTTTACCATAGTTATCCCGCCACCCAACGTAACGGGACAGCTCCATATGGGACACGCTCTTGACAACACCCTTCAGGATATCCTTATCCGCTTTAAGCGTATGCAGGGCTATAACGCTCTCTGGGTACCGGGTACCGACCACGCAGGTATCGCAACGCAGATAAAGGTTGAGGAATACCTCCGTGTCAACGAGCAGAAGACCCGCTACGACCTCGGCAGAGACGAGTTTTTGAAGCGAGTCTGGGCTTGGAAGGAGCAGTACGGCGGAACTATTATCAATCAGCTCAAGAAGCTCGGCTCCTCTTGCGACTGGACGAGAGAAGCGTTCACTATGAGCCCCGAGCTCTCGAAGGCAGTTAAAAAGACCTTCGTTTCCCTCTATAATAAGGGACTTATCTATCACGGCTACAGAATTATAAACTGGTGCCCCAAGTGCGCTACCGCACTCTCCGATGCCGAGGTTGACTATAAGGACCTTCCGGGTAACTTCTGGCATATCAGATATCCCATCGAGGGCACCGACGATGCCCTTATCGTTGCAACTACCCGTCCCGAAACATATTTCGGAGACACCGCAGTTGCAGTACACCCCGACGACGAAAGATATAAGCACCTCGTCGGCAAAAACGTAATTCTTCCCCTCATCGGCAGAAAGATACCCATCGTCGCCGACGAGTACGTAGATATGGAGTTCGGTACGGGATGCGTTAAGATTACTCCCTGCCACGACCCTAACGACTTTGAGGTCGGCAAGCGCCATAACCTTGAAAACATCATCGTATTCGACGACAATGCTCACCTCAACGAGCACTGCGGAAAGTACGAGGGAATGGACAGATACGAGGCGAGAAAGGTTCTCGTCGAGGATCTTGAAAAGGAAGGCTTCCTCGTCAAGACCGAGGAGCACTCTCACAACGTCGCTCATTGTTACCGTTGCGGAACTACCGTTGAGCCTATTGCCTCGAAGCAGTGGTTCGTAAAAATGCCTCCTCTTGCCGAGCCTGCTATCAAGGCAGTAAAGGACGGCGAGATAAGATTCGTACCCGAGAGATTTTCTAAGAACTATCTCAACTGGATGGAAAATATTCAGGACTGGTGTATCTCCCGTCAGCTCTGGTGGGGACATAGAATTCCCGCCTACTACTGCGACGACTGCGGAGAGATAACCGTTTCGGAAAACGACGTTACCGTCTGCCCCAAGTGTCAGAGCAAGAACGTAAGACAGGACGAGGACGTCCTCGATACCTGGTTCTCCTCTGCTCTCTGGCCCTTCTCTACACTCGGTTGGCCCGAGGATACCGAAGACCTCAAGTATTTCTATCCCACGAGCGTTCTCGTAACGGGCTACGATATCATTACCTTCTGGGTAAGTAAAATGATATTCTCTGCAATCGAGCAGGTAGGAAATATACCCTTCAAGGACGTTCTCATTCACGGCCTCGTCAGAGACTCGCAGGGCAGAAAGATGTCGAAGTCACTCGGCAACGGAATTGACCCGCTTGAAATTATCCGCGACTACGGCGCAGACGCACTTCGCTTTACCCTTGCAAACGGCAACTCTCCCGGAAACGATATGCGCTTCTATCAGGAGAGGGTAGAGTCGGCGAGAAACTTTGCCAACAAGCTTTGGAATGCCGCAAGATTCGTTATGATGAACCTCGATATCGTAGAGCTCTCGCTCCCCGATGCGTCCGAGCTTCAGACAGAGGATAAGTGGCTTCTCGATACCTATAACCGCCTCGTCAAGGAGGTAACCGCCAATATTGATAACTACGAGCTCGGAGTAGCCCTTGCAAAGCTTTACGACTTTATCTGGGACGTATTCTGCGACTGGTATATCGAGCTTGCAAAGTCGAGACTCTTCGATAAGGAGAACCCCACCAATAAGACGGCGCAGAAGGTCATTTCCTTCGTCCTCTCGGGCACACTCAAGCTCCTTCATCCCTTTATGCCCTTCATCACCGAAGAAATCTGGCTCACTCTCCCTCACGAGGGCGAGAGCATTATGGTTTCCGACTGGCCCAAGGTATCTGACAGTATGAGCTTCGAAAAGGAAAGCGCAGACTTCGAAAAGATTATTTCTGCTATCCGTGCTATCAGAACGAGAAGAACCGAAATGAAGGTTCCCGTCTCCCGTAAGACGAAGCTCTTCGTTTCAACTCCTTACCCCGAGCTCTTCAAAAACTCGGCACTCTTCTTCGATAAGCTCGCCTCGGTAACCTCGGTCGAAATCGTTGACGATTATACCGACGAGGACGCAGTAACCCTCATAACCGACGGCGCGAAGCTCTTTATTCCCGTTGCCGATATGGTTGACTTCGCAGAGGAAAAGGAAAGACTCACGAAGGAAAAGGAAAAGCTCGAAAACGAAGTAGGACGCCTTGAAAAGAAGCTCGGCAACGACGAGTTCGTAAAGAAAGCGCCCGAAAAGGTAGTAGCGGCAGAGCGTGAAAAGCTTGAAAAATATAAGGCACAGCTTAAAGATACCGTAAGTGCGCTCGAAAAAATCAAGTAAGCGACACAGATTTACAAAATATTCGTAAAAAATAATATATCCTATGGACAGAAAATGTCCGTAGGATATATTTTTTGTTTAAGGAAGGTAAAAAATATGGCAGCTGAATTCAGTCGTATAGGGTCGCTCCTCGTCATTGCTCCGACGGGAGAGATAGACCACCACGAAACAAAAGAGCTCAGGCGTGAAATGGACGA
>JAZQUE010000243.1:0-6275 GCA_045631145.1 Eubacteriales bacterium | reverse complement strand
AACCCTTATGAACATACTGATATCGGCAACGCTGCCCCTGAATTTCTCGGGCTCTGCCTTGTACGCCTTCATATCCGAAGCGTAGCCAAGCGAGTCAGCGATAGCCTTTACCTTCTCGAACCAGAGGTTCATATCGTCCCCCTCGTCGTAGCCGAGAAGGAACTTTTCGAGGGTAGCCTTTATGTCTGATTTATCGAAGGTGTCGGGGTAGCTATCCTCTATCTTAAAGAGCTCGTCGTAGAAGAAGCCCATATAGCCTCTTGCGTCCTTCAACGTCGCAAGGTCCTTGCGAGGCTTCTTTCCGCCTCTGCCGATTGCGAAAATCTTTTCGGCGTAAGCCTTATCGCGAGAAAGGAGCTTTCCGAATTCCTCGTCGAACTCAAGCGCCCACTCGGTGACCTTTTCGGTGACCTTCTCCGCCGTCATTCTCGAGAGCACGTTCTTTGAAACGTCGTCGAGCTTTTCGTAGTCGAAAAGACAGCCCGACACCGACATCTTCTTGGGGGAGAAGGGAAATTCGGTGTAGCTCTTGTCGGGGTTCTGCATATGCCACTCCTCGTAGTTCGAGTTGAGAAGGGTCATAACGTACTCGGTGACCGCCTCGGGTACGTAGCCCATACCCGTATAGTCGTCCATATTAGCGCCCATATCACGCTTCGAAAGCTTCTTTTTGTTTCCGTTCTCGTCAAGCTTCATTATCTGGGAAATGTGCATAAACTTCGGAAGTCTGAAGCCGAGATAACGGAAGAGCTGAAGGTGCTTCGGAAGGCTCGGAAGCCATTCCTCGCCTCTTATGACGTGGGTCGTGCCCATAAGATGGTCGTCTACTGCGTGAGCAAAATGATAGGTAGGTATTCCGTCGGACTTGAGAAGCACGAAGTCCTCGTCGTTTTCGGGAAGCTCAAGGTTTCCTTTAACGAGGTCGGTTATCTTCACCTTCTTGTCGGGGTCGCCGTCGGCGAGTATACGAAGAACGAAGGGGTTGCCTGCCTTGAGGTTCTCTTCGACTTCCTCAAGCGTTATCGCACGAGCCTTCATTTTCGCCTGAAGGCGTTCTTCCTTTTCTGCCTCCCAGTCGGTGTTCTTTATTTCTTCTTTTTTGTTTACTGCCTGAAGGTCCTGAAGCTCCTCCTCGGTCGTGAACTCGGGATAAGCTCGTCCTTCCTTGACGAGTGCCTTTGCGAAGGTCTGATAAATCTCTCGTCTGAGGCTCTGCTTGTAGGGGCCGTAAGCGCCCTTGTCGCAAATTTTGCCGTTTTCGTCGAGCACCGCACCCTCGTCGAAGGTAATTCCGTAACGGGAGAGCGTCTTTATAAGTCCCTCTGCCGCACCCTCGACCTCACGCTTTGCGTCGGTGTCCTCTATTCGAAGGAAGAATACTCCCCCCGAAAGATGAGCCATACGCTCACCGACGGTAGAAGGGAAGAGCCCTCCAAAATGAACGAAGCCTGTCGGACTCGGAGCAAATCGTGTAACTACTGCCCCCTCCTTAAGCTCTCTTTTCGGATAACGCTTTTCCATATCCTCGGGAGTGGTTTTTATGTCGGGAAATAAAAGCTCGGCAAGTTTGTTGTAATCCATTGTTTCACCTTTCTGTGTTTATCTGAATAATAAAAATTGTTGTTTTTGTGTCTAACACAAAAACTTCCTCTTTTATTCTTTATTATTTTTTATTTATTCTTTAAAAAGCTTGGCTTTTTGAAGTATTGATAGTATGTGCATTTGAGCATACCGTTATATAGCTTGCGCTTTTTGTCGGCACTTCTTCCGAAATGCTTTTCGAAGTATTCGTCGGAGGTAATGACGTATATTTGCCAGTTTTCGAGTCGCTTGAAGGCTTTACCCATTACTCGATAGAGCTTTTCTGCTTCCTCGATATCCATAAGGCGCTCTCCGTAGGGCGGGTTACAAACGACGGTACCACGCTTTCCGTGAGTTTTGATGTCGGCGACGTCCATCTTAAAGAAGTTCACCTTCACGCCCGCACGTCTTGCGTTTTCCCGTGCAAGCTCAATCACCTCGCCGTCGATATCACTGCCCCATACCTCGAAGGGCGTGTCGTTTTCATTTTCTTCTGCCTCCCGCCTTGCATCCTCCCATATAGACGAGGGAATGAAGGGGTAGTCCTCGGCAATAAAGCTTCGGCTTTTACCGGGTGCAATATTCTGAAGTATCATCGCCGCCTCTATTGCCACAGTGCCCGAACCGCACAGCGGGTCCCAGAAAAGCACGTCGTGACGGGGACGGGAAATAAGAGCGAGCGCCGCAGCGAGCGTTTCTCTGATGGGGGCGTCGTTTGTGCCGAGGCGGTAGCCTCTCTTGTATAGCCCCGCACCGCTGAGGTCTATCATTATCGCCGCCTTGTCCCGAAGAATAAAAAATTCAATCTGTATTTTCACGTCGGTCTCGGGGAGTACCTTCGTCTTGTGTGAAGCGAGGAGTCTCTCGACTATCGCCTTCTTTATTATCTTCTGGCAGTCGGGAATACTGTGAAGCCGCGATTTTATCGAATGTCCCTTGACGGGGAAGGCATCGTTTTTTCTTATATACCTTTCCCAAGGTATCCTTTTCACGCCCTCGAAAAGAGCGTCGAAGGTGTCAGCTTCGAATTCGTCGAGAATGAGGTAGAGCTTTTCGGCGCATCTGAAATTGATATTACAGCGAGCCGCCGCCGAGATATCTCCCTCAAAGTAGACACGCCCCTCTATCGTCTCAAGCCTCTTGTAGCCGAGGGCGTCTATCGTCTCGCCAACGAATTTTTCAAGTCCGAAAAGAGAGGTGGCGGCAAATTTAAATCTATTTTCTGCCATAGGTTACGTATCTGAACTGAAGTCCGTTTTCTTCCATAGCTTCCGACTCGTCGAGCACCCTCCACTCGCTTTCCTTTATTTCGGGAAGGAAGCGGTCGGCGTCGAAGGCACGGTCGATGTGAGTGATGTAGAGCTTATCACAGTAGGGCATAAGAAGGGTATAAACCATAGCGCCGCCGATGACGAAAACCTCGTCACTGTCGAGCCCCTTTATCTTTTCGAAAAGCTCGTCGGTGTTGTGGCATACCTCTGCACCCTCGATTTCGATATCCTTTTCGTAAAGAACGATGTTGCGTCGGTTCTTGAGGGGAGCGCTTTTGGGAAGGGAAATGAGAGTGTTATATCCCATAACGACGGTCTTACCCGTCGTTACCTCCTTGAAGTGCTTGAGGTCGGCGGAAAGGTGACAAAGAAGGTCTCCGTTCTTGCCGATTCCGTTATTTTTATCTATTGCAACGATTAAATTCATTATTCTGCAACCTCGATTTTTTCGTTAAATTCGTTGTATTTGTAGTCTGTGAGAGTGAAGCTTGAGTCGGTGAACTTGTAGAAGTCGTCGATAGTGCGGTCAAGCTCGAATTTCGGTGCGTCAAACTCTTTCTTCTCGATAAGTCGCTCGACTATCGGAATGTGCCTTTCGTAGATATGAGCATCGGCAATAACGTGAACGAATTCACCGGGGATAAGTCCCGTCACCTGTGCGAGCATATGAACGAGCACCGAGTACTGACATACGTTCCAGTTGTTTGCGGCGAGCATATCCTGACTTCTCTGATTGAGTATCGCCGAAAGTCTGCCGTTCGAGACGTTGAAGGTCATACTGTAAGCGCAGGGGTAGAGATTCATCGAATGAAGGTCTGCGTGATTGTAGATATTCGTCATTATTCTACGGCTGTTGGGGTTGTTTTTAAGGTCGAATATCACTCTGTCAACCTGATCGAACATACCCTCACGGTACTGATGCTTGATGCCGAGCTGATATCCGTAAGCCGTACCGATAGAGCCGTCCTCGTCTGCCCACTTGTCCCAGATTTTAGCGTTGAGGTCGTGGATGTTATTCGACTTCTTCTGCCATATCCAGAGAAGCTCGTTTACCGCCGTCTTGAGATAGGTACGGCGGAGAGTCATAATGGGGAACTCCTCTTCGAGATTATAGCGGTTTACTATCGCAAAGCACTTCTTGGTGTATGCGGGAGTTCCGTCTTCCCACCTCGGACGAACAGAGAATTCCTTGTCCCAAACGCCCTCGGACAGTATCTTTTTACAGTTTTCAACGAATATTTTATCGGCAATACTCATTTTACTTCTCCTAAAAATTTACATATATATCTATTTTATCACTACTTTTTATATTAGTCAATAAAAAAATAACGGCTCCTGCCGTTATTTTTCAGGGGCGTATTTTTCGCCCACCTCTTCGATTTTTCCTTTTCCCGAGGTGACGTCCGAAACCTTCGTCACGAGCGCCTCGAGCTCACTCTCACTCACAAGCACCTTTGCCGAAACCTCTGCCTCGTAGGAGAGGTCGTAGGGCTCGAGCGACATTTTCGAAAGGTCGTAGGAAATCTTCTGAAACGCCGAGTAATCAGAGGTGATTTTTATTTCCTTGTAGAGTACGAAGGTTGCCTTACCTACGGCATCGAGAGCGAGCTTTGCCGCCTTTCCGTAGGCGCGTGTCAGCCCTCCTGCGCCCAGCAGTATTCCGCCGAAATAGCGTGCGACGGCAATAACCACTCCCGTCAGTCCCTCACGGCGAATTACCTCAAGGATAGGCATTCCCGCCGTACCCTGCGGCTCGTGGTCGTCCGAAAAGCGCACGACGTTGCCCGCGCGGTTGACGTAGGCGTAACAGACGTGTCGCATATTCGGCATTTCACGCCTTATTTTCTCGATGAATTCGAGCGCCTCGCCCTCCTCCTCGATAGGCTTTATGAAGCCGTAGAAGATGGACTTCTTTTCTTCGTATTGACCTTGTCCCTCACACCTTGCGGTAGTGTAGCTTTTTTCCATATCAAACCTCTTTTACGGTATAGTCTCTCAGCTGACCCCGAAGCTTTTCGTCGGGAAAAGCCGTGACGAGAATACCCTTGTCGGTGTATTCGACGCTTTCGACCTTGGCGCTTCTGTAAAGGGCATCGAGAAAATGCGCTTTATTCTGCGGAAGAAGAAAAACGCTTTTCTTTTTGAAGGAAAGAACGGTCTTTTCAACCGCCTCGATAAGACGGTCGAGCCCTTCTCCCGTTTTTGCCGAAATGAACACAGAGCTTTCGTTTCCGATACCGAGTGTCGGGTCGTCACAGTCGAGCTTGTCGCATTTGTTGAAAACGTATATGACGGGCTTTTCTTCAACCTTGTATTTCTCGAAAAGGGAGTGTATTATTTCTTCGGTTACCTCGAACTGTCCTCTCACGTCAGGACTTGATGCGTCGAGGACTATCAGAATGATGTCGGAGAATACTACCTCTGCGAGAGTTGACTTGAAGGCGTCAACGAGGTGGTGAGGCAGATTTTTTATAAAGCCGACGGTGTCGGTGAGAACTACCTCTCCGACGTTCGGAAGCTCCCATTTTCTCGTGGTGGGGTCGAGAGTTGCGAAAAGCTTATTCTCGGCAAGAATGTTCGCCCCCGTCAGAGTATTGAGGAGAGTTGACTTTCCGACGTTGGTGTAGCCTGCTACCGAAATCTGAATTATCCCCGAGCTTTCTCGGTTCTGTCGGCGAAGCATACGGCGCTTTTCAAGGGTGCGAAGCTCCTCCTCGAGATGCGCTATCTGCGTTTTGACGTGTCTCTTGTCACTTTCAAGCTTGGTTTCACCGGGTCCTCTCGTACCGATACCGCCTCCCAGCCTCGACATCTCCTCTCCGTGACCTCGAAGTCGGGGAATGGTGTATTTGAGCCTTGCAATCTGTACCTGCAAAATACCCTCGTTCGTGGTGGCGTTTCGGGCGAATATGTCGAGAATGAGCATCGTTCTGTCGATTACTCTGACCTCTCCCACCGCATCCTCGATTGCTTTGATTTGGGAAGGGGAGAGCTCGCAGTCGAAAACGACGAGCTCTGCGCCCTCGTTTTCGCAGAGTGTTTTCAGCTCCTCGAGCTTACCTTTTCCGATATAGGTTGCGTTGTCGGGAGTGGGGCGGTACTGAATAAGCTTTGCTACAGCCTGTCCGCCCGCAGTATGAAGAAGCTCCTCAAGCTCGTCGAGCTCGCTCTCGTCGTGCGAGGGGTCGTCGTAGACCGCGACGAGCACCGCCGAGGGAAGCACCTCTTCTTTTATTTCGTGAAGAATATTTCTTGACATAATTTTCCTCTAAACAAAAAGCGGTGCAAAATCTGCACCGCCTCGTTTTCTGTATAAGTTACGCTCTGCCGAACTTCTTGTTGAACTTGTCAACACGACCGCCCGCATCTACGAGTTTCTGCTTGCCTGTATAGAAGGGATGGCACTTAGCACAAATTTCAACG
>JAZQUE010000242.1:0-3858 GCA_045631145.1 Eubacteriales bacterium | reverse complement strand
CTCGGCGGTATAACCGCACTCGGTGGAGGAAACATAACGGCTAAAACCGCCGCAAAAATAGCCTCTGCAGAAAAAGCACTTACAAGAATTGCCGGTAATTTGGCTGTAAAAGGAGCAAACGAAGCCCTCGAAGAAGGTCTTCAAACGGTACTGGAACCCCTTTTTGCAGCCCTTCTCGGAGAAAAATACACTCCCGCACAACTTGAAGAAATAGTATACGCCGCCGGTCTCGGCTTTGCATCGGTAGGACTTCTTGAAACCGTTGACACTGCCCTCGCCGATTCAAGAGTTCCACTCGGAGAAGATGTAATCAACGAATTTATAAAGCAGGGGAAAAATGCCCCTGCAAACAGTCTCGAATATGCGGTTGCAAAGGAAATAACCAACATTTTTGCAATCGACCCCGAAGCGACCATTACTGCCTTCGAGATGGGCAGAATAGTTCGCTATTATAAGCAAAAAGGAGCAGTGTCGTCAAAGCCTTCACCAAGCATAAATCAAAGCCTTACTGAAAAGTCTGTCGAAAACGTTAAAGGCACAACAAAAAACACCCCGACAGAGAGTGTCGAGGGTGGAAAAAACAGAAATGAAAATATAACGCAAGTATTGAACAATCAAAATAATCATGATATAATCGAGACAGCAGAGCAGTTAAGCGGTGATAACCTCACGGGCGTTAAAGGACATTCAGGGATAGTTTATAATGAAACACAAGCAAAATTACTTGCTGAATTGCCTATTGAAGCTCTACAAAATGCATTTGATTTGTCAAGTAAACAAGATATTACTTTTAATGCAGTGGGCATTTCTGACAACAAAACAAAGCAAGCATGGCTTGATGCAGGGTTAGCTTATATTGAAAAGGATGCAGATGGAAACGAAAGGGCAGTTATCAATGATACCTTTCTTTACGACGAGAGAGAAAGACGGGCAGGACGACTTAACGAATATACGTTCAATACGGAGGTAAAAGCAAATCAAAAAGAAATCTATATTTCCCCTGAATATGAAACTTATGAAACCAATAAAACCGTTCAACCTATAGACACACAAGCAGACAAAAAAAGAAGAGCAGACGCTACGGGGCAATATGGTTTAACATCCGACGAGGCATCAAGACTTACAGATTATGTTGGTGGTCAATTGTGTTATGTTCTAAACCAAAGAATGTTAAATGGCACATTAGTTGACGGAGATTTAAGTGTTATAAACAGTATTCGTAATGCACTTCTAAAAATGCCTGAATATTCGGGACGCACGTATCGAAACCTAAAGTTTAAAACCGAAAAAGAGCATAACGACTTTCTGTCTGAATACTCAGAAGGCAATGTGGTAGAATTAAAGGCGTTTACATCGACTTCTAAATTGCCTAACGGATATACGAAATTTGGGAACAGAGTTGTGCATTTAGTTATTGACGGCGTTTCAGGAAGAGATATTGCGGATACTTTTGGTGTTCCTCGTCAGCAGGAAGTTATATACTTACCCGAAACTAAAATAGAAATAAAAAAAGTAATAGTTGCAAACGACGGAAATCCTTTGATTTTCGCACAGGAGGTAAAGGCAAATGAAAACGTTCGAAGAAAAGAAACAGGAAATACTGGAGATGACGGACCCGAGACAAGCGTACATCAAGATATCGACGGACAAGGAACTGAGTTTGTTAGAGATGGAGGAAATAACTCTGGCTTATCGGAAGAAACACGGCGTTGGAATGGAAGAGATGGCGTTTTATCCCAACGGGGAAAGAGTGCTGACTTCGGAAATGTTCGAGTAGATAGCAAACAAGCGGATGACGGAGAAAGCCCAAAAACTTTATCAAGAGAGATGGGAGTCTCCAAACCTGTAAGTCAAGAGAAAAATTTGCCGACAGTGAGCCGAGACGGTATCGAGATAAAAAACGAGAGCGACCCCGAGGTGCAAAGGAAGCTTGCCGAGGCGAAGGACGACCTTGAGCGCACGGGTATTCTGTCGGGTGCGAGCGAAAAGACGATAGCCCTTGCACGCAGGCTTGAGAAGGCGCTGGGCGTTAAGATACGCTTCGAGGTAAGCCCCGTCGGTACTCAAAAGAACGGCAGATATAACAGAATCGACGACACTATCTACGTCAATATGGCGGAGAATAATCACCCAGTCATTCAGGTAATCGTGCACGAATTCGTCCACGCCATAGAAAAGACACGGCTTCACTCGATGCTCCGCAGTTTTGCCCAAAAGGAAATAGAGCGTAGGTTCGGAAAGGGTGCGTTTAACAATAACGCCCACGAGCAAATAAAAATCTATGAAAAAAAAGGGAAAAAGCTTACGCTCTACCAAGCGGAAAACGAGGTAGTATGTAACTTTATATCCGGAAAGCTCCTGGAGAGCGAGGAGACTATAACGCGATTTGTAAACGAACACAAGGAGCCCGCCCAAAAGCTCAAAAACATAATAGACAGAGCTCTGTCGGTCTTCGGTAAAGGAGATACGAAGGACGATGCAAGAACGAGACTTGCCCTCGAAAAAGCGAGTAGGCTATATGGTGACGCTATGAAGACGAGAAAGACGGGCGTTGACCTGAAGGGACGGATAGATGACCTTCGTCAAAAAGCGAGAAACGGCGAAATCTCCGATGGGGAATACGAAACAGCTCTCGAAAGACTTGCCGCCGAAGCTGATGCACTTGACCTCAACGTCGAAGACTTCTTTAAAGGCGGCGGAGATAGCTATTCTATTTCTCCTAACCTTGACTCCGACCTTGACGACGTTCTTAACGGAACCTTTGACGCATCGAGGAACGAGGTTTACCTTGGTGAAACCTCAAACTTTATGACAGAAGTTATAGGAGCGAGTGCCTTCAGCTTATATATGCCCGCCTCAAAAGCATATTCGGCTATTGTTACGGAAGCTGAATATAACAAAAATCCTTACTATTCAAAGCAAGACCATTATCACGGTATCGGCAAAGAAGACTTTTTAGATATTCTTGAAAAGTCGGAAACTCCTATGGTAGCTTTTGCCGATGCGCATGACCAAAAAGGAAACCCCAGAGACAACAGAATAGTGCTTGTTACGGATAAGCGAATCAAAGATTTAAGCACGGGAACACAAGAATATGCAGTTGTTATCGAAGAGGTTGATTCTAATGCACTTAACAGAGGAAAAAGGATAAAAGCTAATAAGACAATAACGGTGTATCCGAGAGCGAAGCTTTACGAGGATATACAAAGGGCTATTGTTGACGGAAGGCTTCTTGATATAACAAAAAAAGGAGAACATCTTTTTGCTGGGGTACGAGGGGCTAATTCCCAAGCAGCCATACAAAAAGATGCTCTCAAGAGAAATATAGCAAACTTTTGGGCAAATGTCAAGTGGAAGGGTGAAAAAACTTCAAGTTCTTCACAAAAGTCTTCACTGACACCTGTACAGATAGCTTTTCAAAAAGCCGGTTTGCTTGACCAAGACGGTCAATTACAGTATATGCAAAAGGACGAAAAAAATTCAACCGATAAGCTCGACACCTTGAAAAAAGCGAGAAATAAGATGCTTTTCGCGCGAGGTAAGGCGAGCCTTACCTCAAGGGACGAGGATGCCGTGACGGCACTCTTAAACGGAGAGATGACGCTTGACGAGCTGGACGACAGCTACAACAAGAAGGATATTGAAGCGGTATACGAAGCATCCCTTGACTACGAGATGGAAAAAGCCGAAGCCGAGGAAATGGGTATCGACGTTAGCTCTTTCACAAAAAAAGGTGGCGGAGATAGCTTTTCTATAACTCGCATAAAAGGCGATAGCGGTAAAGATTACGGTATAGGTGTGTACCTTGACAGTTCTCTTTTGACAAACTTATCCGAAAACGACCGAAAAGGTATGGTG
>JAZQUE010000241.1:0-5051 GCA_045631145.1 Eubacteriales bacterium | reverse complement strand
TACGCCTTCGGGTAACCCAACAAAGCCCTGATATAGGCTTTGTTGGCTCAGTTTGTTCATTCTGAAGCTTTTTTTCCTATCCCCTATAGTTCGGGGCTGTTTAAAAACTCTGTTCGAGTTTTTAAACAGCCCCTTTTTCTCTTACTCGGGCTTGCCGAGAAGAGTGAACATATTCTTTTTGTAGACCTCGACACCGGGTTGGTCGAAGGGGTTTACTCCGCCGATGTAGCCCGAAAGCGCGCAGGCAAGCTCGAAGAAGTAAACGGCGTAACCGAAGTTTTCCTCGTCCATTCTGTCAAGCTCGAGCACTACGTTCGGAACGCCTCCCGAAACGTGAGCGTCGAGAGTACCGAGGAGCGCCTTCTTGTTTACGTAGTGGAAATCGCGGTCTGCGAGGAAATTGAGGTTATCGACGTTTGATGCGTCGTAGGGAACCTTGACCTCGTTTTGTGAATTTAAAACGTCAACCACCGTCTCGAAAATAATTCTTCTTCCGTCCTGAAGGTACTGACCCATACTGTGAAGGTCGGTGGAATATATAACAGACGCAGGGAAGAGCCCCTTCTTGTCCTTTCCTTCGCTTTCACCGAAAAGCTGCTTGAGCCATTCGTTCATATACGCAAAGGAGGGCTTGTAGGAAACGAAAAGCTCGATTTCGTAGCCCTTTCTGACGAGAAGATTTCTGATAGCCGCATATTTGTACGCATCGTTTTTCTCTATGTCGGTGGAGGAAAAGTCATCCATCGCACACCTTGCACCCTGCATTATAGCATTGATATCACAGCCCGCAACCGCAATGGGAAGAAGACCTACCGCCGAAAGAACACTGTATCTTCCGCCGATATCGTCGGGAACGACGAAGGTCTCGTATCCCTTTTCGATAGCAAAATGCTTGAGCTTACCGGGTACGTCCTTTTTGTCGGTGGTAACGAAAATGCGCTCTCTCGCCCCTTCCTCTCCATACTTCTTTTCAAGAAGCTCTCGGAAAACTCTGAAGGCGGCGGCAGGCTCGGTCGTAGAGCCCGACTTCGATATAACGTTTATCATTATATCCTTGCCCTCACATATCTCGATGAGGTCGTGAAGAGCGTCGGGGTCGATGGTGTTACCTGCAAAATATACGTCGGGAGTGTCCTTCTTCTTGGCGTTGTAATTCGAGCCCTTTACGAATTCGATAGCCGCTCTTGCTCCGAGATAAGAGCCACCGATACCAATAACGACGAAGATGTCACTGCTTTTCTTTATTCTGTCGGACACCTTGATAATTCTTTCGAATTCTTCTTTATCATAGTCCTTGGGAAGCGTCATCCAGCCGGTAGGCTTTTCGCTTGGCGTACCCTTTTTTATAAGCTCACTGTGAGCCGCATCAACAGTCCCCTGAATAAGTGAGTATTCGTGTTCTTTCAGAAAACCGTTTAAGTAATCAGTATTAAGTCGTACAGCCATAGGAATCCTCTTTTAAAAATCAAATATTGTTTCAAGCCAGTCTATCGCCCAACCGAGCCACCTTGATACGTAGTGATTGGGGTGGGGGAGCACCTCTCGCTCTGCAAGCGAGAAGCCGTGTCCGCCTTGAGGAATAATATGAACCTCACAGCTTGCCCCCGCCTTCACGAGAGCCTTTACGAGCCTTTCGTCGTTCCAGAGAATCGATGCGCATCCCGCAAGATGCTCTCCCGCCGAGAAGCCGATAACCGCAATCTTGTCGGGGTCAACGTTCCATTCTTCGGCGTTCGAGCGAATTATACATATAGATTTCGCCACCTCAAAATGAGGCTTCGTCACATCCTTTTCGGCGTCGTATAAGGTTTCTGCCTTTTCTTTGCAAGTGTAGTAGAGAATTTCCGCATTGTAGCCCCTTGCCATATACGCTCTCGCAATCGGCTCCGCCTCTCTTGACGAGTAGTAGGAATAAGCACCGCCGAGACAGATGAGTATCATCAGACGTGTAAATATCGAATATTCATTCGTTTACGTCGAGATAAACGTCGGTATTTCCCTCATAAAAATATATTTTTTTGTTCTCTATAATTGTCCTCTACACTCTGTACATTAAATCGGTGTAATCGGGGAAGGGCCAGCTTTCCTTCGGAACGAGATTTTCAAGAGCGTCGCAGTAGGAGCGAAGGGCGTTCATCGCAGGAATGACCTCGTCCTTATAAGCATGCGCCTTTTTTGAGAAATCGGTGATTCCAGCCACCTTTTTGTGTACTGCCTTCAGTTCCTCGAGAGAGACGATTACCTTCTCAAGATTATCGCATATCGTTAGAAGCTTTTCTCTCGACTTGTTCATTTTGCCACCCGCAGACTCAACCGAGGTGATGTCACGGCCAAGCGCACCGCAATATGCCTCGACTGCGGGAAGTATCGACTTCTCGGTCATTGTTTGCATCGTCAGCGACTCGATGTTTACTACCTTTGAGTACATTTCGAGATTGATTTCATATCTCGACATAATTTCGGCTTCCGAGAGAATGTCGTGCTTTGTGAGAAGAGCGACGTTCTTTTCACTCGTCAGAGCCTCTATTGCATCAACTGTCGTCGGAAGGTTCATAAGCCCCCTTCTTTCTGCCTCCGCCTTCCATTCGTCGGAGTAGTTGTTGCCGTTATAGAGAATTCTCTTGTGCTTTCTTATTATATCGCGTATTATGTTAATTATTTCTTCTTTTTTGTCGAGTCTGTCGGCAATAAGCGTAAGCTCCTCTGCCATTATCGTATTAATGATGAAGGAGGGACGGGAAATAGATGAGGACGAACCGCACATTCTGAACTCAAACTTGTTACCCGTAAAAGCGCAGGGCGAGGTTCTGTTTCTGTCGGTGGTGTCCTTTTTGAAGGAGGGAACGAAGGATACACCGGTATTCATGCTTGCGCTTACCGTTTTAGTAACTTCGTGAGAGGACTCTATCGCCTCGTAAATCTGACAAAGCTCGTCTCCGAGAAAAACCGAAATTACAGTCGGAGGAGCTTCGTCTCCGCCAAGACGCACGTCGTTAGACGCACCTGACGCCGAGAACCTTAAAAGGTCCTGATATTTGTCGATACCCGCAATCATAGCCGCCATAAAAATAAGGAAGGTAAGATTTTCTGCGGGGTTCTTACCGGGGGAGAGAAGATTCACTCCCGTATCGGTAGAGAGAGACCAGTTGACGTGCTTACCCGAACCGCTTACCCCCTTGAAGGGCTTTTCGTGAAGAAGGCAAGCCAGTCCCTTTTTCTTGGCAACCGTTCGCATCGACTCCATCGTTATCTGGTTCTGGTCGCAGGCAATATTTGCGGTATTGAAGATGCAGGCAAGCTCGTGTTGAGCAGGAGCAACCTCGTTGTGCTTGGTCTTTGCCGATACTCCGAGAGACCAGAGCTCACGGTCAAGCTCGTGCATATAATCTGCAATCTTGAGTCTCAGCCTTCCGTAGTAATGGTCGTCCATCTCCTGACCCTTGGGGGGGGGAGAACCGAAAAGCGTTCGTCCGCAAAGAAGGAGGTCAAGCCTCTTTTCGTAAAGCTCGCGATCGATAAGGAAGTATTCCTGTTCGGGACCTACAGTGGTAGTCACCTTCGTGCTTTCGTTGTCGCCAAGGTGTCTCAGTACCCTGAGTGCTGAGGTGTTTAGTGCCTCCATAGAACGAAGGAGAGGGGTTTTCTTGTCAAGCGTTTCTCCCGTGTAAGAGCAGAAAACCGTAGGTATGTAAAGGGTAGAGTCCTTGACAAAGGCAGGAGAAGTGCAGTCCCACGCCGTATAGCCTCTCGCCTCGAAGGTGGCGCGAAGACCGCCCGAGGGGAAGCAGGAAGCGTCAGATTCACCCTTGATAAGCTCCTTGCCCGAGAACTCCATAATGGCACGCCCATCCTTATCGAAGGAGAGAAAAGCGTCGTGCTTTTCTGCGGTCATTTCGTTGAGAGGCTGAAACCAATGAGTGAAGTGAGTAGCACCCTTGGAGGTAGCCCATTCTCTCATTGCCTCTGCTACCTCGTCAGCAATCTCCTCGTCGAGAGGACTGCCGTCGTCGGTAGTCTTTTTGAGCTTTTCATAGGTCTCTGTCGAAAGATATTTTTTTATCATTTCGTCGTTGAAGCACGACTCGGCATAAATATCGGTGATATACATTTAAAACTCCTGAATTAAGAGAATATCAGTTAGCGTTATTTTCAATATACTCGCTCATTTTTGCAATAGTTCTGAGATTTGTAACCTCATCGTCGGGAACGACGATGCCGTACTTGTCCTCAATAGTCATAAGAAGCTCAACGACGTCGAGAGAATCTGCACCGAGGTCGTCGATGATGTCTGTTTCGGGAGTAATCTTCGCAGGGTCAACCTTGAGCTGTTTTGCAATAGCTTCGATAATTTCGTTAATCATTTTAAAAAGTTTCCTTTCTTAAATCAATTCGTTATATTGTACACTTTTTTTTGCTTTTTGTCAACACTAACCGAAGCTCTCTCAATTGTTAATTTTTTTTGCATACAGTTATTTCCTCTTGACGAGAGGGAGAGAAGTTTTGTAAAATGAATAAAAACACACAAAGGAGATACGAATGAAAAGAGCCCTTTCCTTATTTCTCGCGTTTTTTATTTTACTTTCAACAGTCAGCGCCTCGGCGTTTTCGGTAGATTACCTTATTGCCGAGGGGCTTGAGTACACCGAGACCACCGAAACACTGGGCGACGGTAAGGCGAGCCATACGTATTTCTTCAGATACACTGCCGGATTTTCTGCATTTCCCGTAGTTGCCTTCGGCGAAAGCCAGAGGTCGAGGAAAAACCTGTTGAAAATTGCAAGTGCTTTTGACGAGAACGTTGTCGGTGGAATTAACGCCGACTTCTTCAGCTTTACGACGGGAATCCCCCTCGGCGCAGTAGTTGCCGACGGGCGCTTTTTGTCGTCACCCGTCGGGAATAACGCCCTTGCGATTTTTGAGGACGGCAGCTTACATATCGGAAAGCCCGACGTCACCTCAAAGATTTCCTTTAAGGGAAACGAGTTCGACTTCTACTACAATAAATATCCACTCGTCTATTCGCTTTACCTCACCGACGATACCTATTCAAC
>JAZQUE010000240.1:0-8272 GCA_045631145.1 Eubacteriales bacterium | reverse complement strand
CAGGGAGTTGTAAGAGACCCTTGTCTTCCTAAGACCGCTTGGCCTTCCGACTTCAGGTGCCGAGACAGTCTCCCTTGTGGTGACATTCGGATATGGCAAGCTCGATGCCGTTTTCCTCGGCTATCCTCGCCCTTATCTCCTTCAGTATTTTACATTTATCCTTACCCTTCAAAAAAAATCACTCCTTTCGTTTTCTTTATTAGACCTTAAAAAAAGGAAAAAGTTCCATCTATATTTTAAACGAAGTGAATAAAAGAATCAAGATAAACTTAATTTTCTGATTCGTAATCGTTTTCTTTTAGTTATTAAGGCGTTTTACAGATTGTCACCCTTGACACAACGGCTCATATAATATATAATAGAGAAAACAGAATATTCTTCGGGGCGAGGTGCAATTCCTCACCGGCGGTAAAGTCCGCGAGCGTTTCACGCACGAATCGGTGTAATTCCGATACCGACAGTAAAGTCTGGATGAAAGAAGAGAGTAGAAAAATCAGTACCGAAGAATTATCTTCGGTACTTTTTTTGAGGTGTATTATGAACGGTAAAACAAAAAAGCTCACTGCGGTGGCGATGCTCGCCACTCTCGCGTATATCACGATGTTCGTCGGACGCTTTCCCATCTCGTCGGTTGACTTCTTAAAGTACGACCCCAAGGACGTGATAATCACTATCGGAGGCTTTATCTACGGCCCTCTTACCGCACTTTTCATTTCAGTCGCGGTTTCTCTTATCGAGATGCTCACCGTCAGTACGACGGGCATTATCGGCGCGATAATGAATATAGTCTCGACGGTCGCCTTTGCGTGTACGGCGTCTCTCGTCTATAAAAAGAAGCGTACCGCTGTCGGCGCAGTCGTGGGACTGACGCTCGGCGTTATACTGACTACCGCCCTGATGCTACTGTGGAACTATTTTATCACTCCTCTTTATATGCTTCAACCGAGGAAAGTGATAGCCTCGATGCTCGTTCCGGTATTCTTGCCCTTCAATCTTTTGAAGAACGGGCTAAATATGGGAATAACGCTTCTCCTCTATAAGCCTATCGTTACTGCAATGAGACGGGCGAAGCTTATCGAGCACTCGGGCAAGTCGTCAAGTCCTGCCGTCGCTATCGGAATAACGCTTTTATCTCTATTTATTATTATAACGCTTGTAATGGCAATTTTAGTAATCAGAAAGGTCATATAAAAATAACAGCAAGAGGCTTTTAAAGCCTCTTGCCTATTTTTTTAGTAGCTTTACGCTTTATGGTGCCCCCAAAAGCACAATAGCAGGTCGGTGAGTTCAACATCAAAAAACTACAAAACTCGTGCTGTCTTTCTACCACACTTCGACAAAAGAGGTGCTCTCCCGTGAGGTATAATCTTAAAAAAAGAAAGGCGTGAAAAAGCTATGAAGAAAACAAAGATAGGCGAAAAGAAAACCGAAAGTGTTGATTATACCGAAAAGGAAGAAGGAATAAAGGAAGAAATATCGGAATTTATGACTTCGACGAGGCTATACGTAAAAGAGACGCTGAAGCTCTATTCTGCCTTTTTCAAAAGGCTTTACGAAAAGCTATCGACGATGCTCTGCGAGGAGCTTGGTCAGGACACGGCTTCCTACCGCCACCGTGCGAAGCTCTTTCTTATAAGTCTCGCTCTCTTGGGAGTGGGAGTGCTTATTTCGGCTACCCCCTTTGTGTCGGGTGCTTATCCTACCGCTATCGCCCTCATCTCGTCGGCAGGAATGACGGGCAGTCGCAAGAATATTTTCGGGCCTCGAATTACCGTAGCGCTGACGCTGTCTGCTGTCATTATGGCGACTCTTATGATGAATGGGGTAGGAATACTTTATTTCACCGTTATTTTCACCGCTTTTATATTCAGAAGCGTGGTCACTCACGGCGATTTCGACGAGAGCATCGTCTTCAGGACGCTCACCTCCTTCGGCGCGTCGGTTATTCTTTCTACCTTTCATATGATAATTGAGTCCTTCTCGTTTGCATCTGTTGCGGCGGGGGTAACTCTGTCGGTGACGGCACCTATTTTTACATATCTCTTTTCGGGGCTTTTTTCGTCGCTCGGCGAGAGCCTTGAAAGCGGAATAAGAACGAGAGCCGAGGTGGGACTTGCCGCCCTTCTTTTCCTCGTGACGCTCTCTCTTCGCACTATCGGAGTTTTCGGCTTTTCTCTTTCGGCGGTCTTTGCCTTTCTCGTCACCCTCACGGTATCGAAAACGCTGGGTGCAATGCACGGCGGTGTCTTCGGTATGATAACGGGAATGGGAGCAGGGGGAGGGCTTTTTGCCGTGTCGTTCGGAGTCATAGGACTTTTTGCGGCGATGTTTTTCTCGGTTTCCGATTTTCTCACCCTTGCGGTGTCGGTAGTCGTCTCCTCTGCCGTTTCTATCTATATTTCGGGCTTCGAGGGAATACTGAGTATTCTCCCCGAGGTTCTCTTCGGGTGTATTCTCGTCTATCCCGTCCTGAAGCTTCTGCCCTCCTCGGTCGATAGGATAAGGCTCATTTCAGACAGTATAAAGACCTCCGACGCTCACGAGAGGGAGCTTGTCGAAAGGAAGCTCGAAAAGATGTCGGGCACATTCGCTACTCTCTCGGAGGTTTTTTACGCCGTTACCGACAGTCTCAAGACTCCGAGTGTCGAGGACGTGCGGATAAGCGTCGATAATGCAATGAACAAGGTGTGCGCCACCTGCTCTATGTCGGGTGCGTGCTGGAGTAAATTCTACGCCGACAGCTCCGACGAATGTCAGAGGCTTGCGGAAATTCTCAAAGAGGAGGGGCGTATAAGGAAGGAGGACTTTTCGGAAGTATTCTCCGAGCGTTGCGGTAAAATAGAGAAAATTCTCGATGGAATAAACAAGCGCCACAGAGATTTCTGTAAGGACTGGAGTGACCTGTCTCACGCAGGACTTATCGCAGGGGAATATCATACGGTCTCAAGGCTTCTTCAGGGTACTGCCGAGAGCTTTTCGCAGTCGGCAAAGGAAAACCTCCTGCTCGGCGAGCGGGGAGGCAAGGCGATGCGGTCGCTCGGCATACACTTCAGAAGAATAGAGGCGTGGGGACGGAGAAACAGCGTAATTGACGTTTTCGGCGTGGAGGAGGAAAAAATATCCCATAGCACCGAGGAGATAATCGCCGCCTTTGAGGCAGAGTGCGGAATGTTTTTTGAGGAGCCTGAATTTATAAGGCTTGACGGTGTTTCGGTAATGCGCATAAGGAGGCGTGCTCCCCTCACTCTTGAATGTGCGAAAAAGAGCTGTACAAAGAAGGGAGAAAAGGTGAACGGCGACACCGCCGCCTTTTTCGAAAAGGACGGGGGCTACTTCTACGCTCTCATTTCGGACGGAATGGGAAGCGGAAGAGATGCTGCTCTTACCTCGAGGCTTGCATCAATCTTTCTTGAAAAGCTTCTCACCTGCACCGATGACAAAAAGACTACCCTCGAAATGCTCAATTCTCTCATAATGGCAAAAAAGGACGAGTGCTTCACGACACTCGACCTCGTTGAATTCGATTTACTTGAAATGAAGGCAAGCTTCCTTAAAGCAGGTGCCGCCCCCTCCTTTATCGTAAGGGAGGACAAGGTTTACAAGGTGAACTCCAAAACGCCCCCTGCGGGAATAATAAGAAAGCTTTCTGCCGAGGAAACAAAAATCACCGTCAAGGACGGTGATATGATAGTGCTTCTGTCTGACGGAATTATAGACGTCGGCGACGTCGGTGCAGAAGATAACCCCTGGCTCGTCGAGCTTCTTGACCGTGAGAGAGGGAAGAGCGCCGAGGAGATGGCGGATGCCATTCTTTCGGAGGCACTCGGTAGGTTCTCCCGAAGCGACGATATGTCGGTGGCGGTAGTTAAGGCGCACCGAAGCTAAAGCGGCGTTCAGTTAGGGATGAATTGGTTTTAGAACGCTCTTTTCGGTTAATACTTCACAAAAAAATTACGTAATACATCCAGTATTACGTAATTTTTTATGTTTTGTTTTAACACAAAAATATCTGTTCTAAAACTGCTTTGCACCCGAAAATTCATAAGTTCGGATGGAGAACAAGGCGAAAATGCGAAGTAATCCTTTATGGATTACAAGTGTTTTCAACGCAGTTATACGCCGAAATCGTGAATTTTGGGCAAATAATCCCTATCTGAACGCCGCTAAAATAGGTTTATTACCCTGACACCCTTTTTATTAGCGTAGTTTACCGTCATAGCAGTACCGCTTCGGCGTCTGCCGTCGTAAAAGGCGACGACTGCCGAGGCGTTATCCACCATTCGTCTGTTTCGCTCAAGCATACATCCGTCGGTATATTCCTCTGCGACGTACTCGACCGAGTCTGCATACTCCAATATTTCCCGATAGAGCTCTCGGTCTCTTTCCTTCCATAAGCTATCCTGATTTTTGCAGGGGAGGATGAGCCTGAGGGTGATATCGGGATATTCTCTTTTAAGGTTCAGAACTGCCATTTCCGCAAGGGTGTCGAAGCCGAGAGCGCCCCCTGCGATAAATTCGGTAAAGCCCTCCTCAATAAGAGCGCGAAGTTCGTTTGTAAGTGATTTTTTTAGTAAAAGGTATCTTACCTTGGGGATGGTTCTGTGACCCGTGAAGGCACAAGCTTTTTTAGTCATAACAGTATCCTTTTTAAAAAATTTTATAGGCTTTACAGCAAGTCCCGACGGAAAGGCTCTCACCTCGCCGAGTGCAAAAAACTTTCCGTTTCCGTCGGCAACGCGAAGACGTTCTCCTTCGCCGTACCCTTCAAGACCTGCTCTTGAAAGATATATTTCTGCGCCGTTTTTCGCAAGCCTCGTATAAAATTCCGAAAGTGAGACAATGGGAAGAGCTTCGAAAAGCGACTCGGTATCAATAAGGAATTCCGAGGGGGCGTCCCCCGCCTCAAGTTCCTCGAGGGTGTGAGACATTGAAAGGGTAAAGTCGCCCGACACGGTTCTTTCAAGTCCGCTCATAGTCGCTCCGCAGCCGAGCTTTCTTCCGATATCGGTGAGAAGCGTGCGTATGTAGGTTCCCTTCGAAACCGACGCGGTGACCTCCCACTCTCTTTCGGAGAGTTTTTTCGAGGAAATGGAAAAGACCTTGACTGCTCTTGCCTCACGCTCCACAGTCTCACCCCGCCTTGCCTTGTCGTAGAGCTTTTCGCCCCCGATTTTGATAGCGGAGTACATAGGGGGAGTCTGCATATAGTCGCCGAGAAATGACGCTACGGCTTCTTCCACTTCACTGTCAGAGGGAAGGAGAGTCGTTTCGGCTATCACCTTACCGCTTATATCCTCGGTGTCGGTCTCGATGCCGAGGGTCATTTTTGCCCTGTAGGTTTTGGAGTCGGAGACGAGGTATTCGCTTGCCTTTACGGCACTTCCGACGAGTATGGGGAGAACTCCCGTCGCCATCGGGTCGAGAGTTCCTGTATGTCCTACCTGCCTCGTCGAGAATATACGTCTTACTCTGTTCACAACGTCGTGCGAGGTCATACCCTCGGGCTTATTAAGTATCAAAACGCCGTTCATAGCGTGACCTTCTCTTTGATATAGTCGATTAAAATCTTGGTTATTTTCTCGGGCTCGCCTGTCATAAAGCAGCCCGACGCAGCTCTGTGTCCGCCGCCACCGAAATGGGCGCAGATTTCCGAGCAGTCGAGAGAGTCCGACGAGCGCATAGATATCTTGAAGCCGTCGTCACGCTCCTTTAAGGTGATAGCAAGCTCAACGCCGTCAACCGACTTTCCAAGCTGTTCTACCCCGCCTATATCTCCGTTCGGGATAGCGTGGCGGGCTATAAGCTCGTTTGTTACCACCGCAACCGAGACCTTTCCTCCGAAGTAGAAGGAAAGATTTGCAACAATATCGCTTTCAAAGCGCATCTTGTTTATAGATTTCGTGATAAAGAGAGGCTCGTTTAAGTATCCGAAATTGCCATTCGGGGTGTATTTCGTGAGCTCTCCTACCGTCTGAAAGGTGTGGGCTCTTGCATTTGAAAACTTAAAGCAACCCGTATCGGTGGCAATAGCGGTGTAAAGGCACTCGGCGATATATCGGTCGGGAGCTATCGAAAGCTCGAGCATAAGCTCGTAGATTATCTCGCCCGTCGCCGCCATATCGGGAATGCAGAGCTTATTTTCACATTCTATTCTGCTATTCCCGTGGTGGTCTATCACGAGGTCTATTTTTTTGTCGCCGAAGTCGCCGAGAAGCGTTCTGTCTGCCACGTCTACCGTTACGATATACTCGCTTTCGAAGTCGTCCTTTTCGACGTCCCATATAAACGAAAGATATCGTGGGAGCGTATCAAGACAGATGACCTTGACACGCTTTCCCATTTTCTTTAATATTGCCGCAAGAGCGTAGGACGAGCCCAGCGCATCTCCGTCGGGGTGGACGTGAGTATAGATATGCACTCGGTCGAGCGTTTTCAAAAGCTCGGCACATTCTTTAATCTTCATTTTCTTCCTCTTTTTCGTCGGACATTCCAAGTGACTTGAGCACGCTCTCTATTCTCGCGCCCTTTTCGGCGGAGTCGTCGTATTCAAAGTCAAGCTCGGGAGTTATACGAAGGTTCAGCCTTAACGCAAGCTCTCGGCGCATATAGCCCTGAGCGCTGTAAAGACCCGTCTTTACCTCCTTCGGAGTGCCTCCGATGGTGCTGAAATAAACCTTTGCAAACTTCATATCACGACTGACGTTTACACTCGTTATCGTGACGAAGGCGGAGGAGACTCTCGGGTCCTTTACCGTTCTGAGTATATCGGAGAGGGTCTCTCTTGCCGCTTCGTTTACTCTGCCTTGTCTGAATTTATTCATACAAATGAATTTACCTTTCAAATGTGGTTTTTTGAATGATGAATGCAGTGTGATGAATGCTGAATTATGGATAATTTCGCTAAAGCGAAATTTACAATTAATTTTAATTTGCCTAAAGGCAAATTTACCTTAATTGCGACTCATTTCGGTCTCACACACTGTTCGACCTGCATTCGCATGCATGGCTTGAATTTTTGCTCACTTCGCTAATTCGCTCTGTGGCAAAAATCCCCTGCTCATCTGCACTCTGCATTCTACATTCTGCATTCGTAGAGAAGGGCCCCCCCTTCCTTACTGCTCTATTTCTTCCATTACGAATGCCTCGAGAACGTCAAGCTCCTTGATGTCGTTGAACTTTTCAAGTCCGATACCGCACTCAAAGCCCTGCGCAACCTCTCTTGCGTCATCCTTGAAGCGCTTGAGTGAGCTTATCTTGTCCTCAAATATAACGATACCGTCACGAACGACTCTTATCTGTGACGCTCTCGTTATCTTACCGTCGGTGATGTACGAGCCTGCAATTACGCCGACACCGGGCACCTTGATGGTCTGACGCACCTCGGCGTGACCGAGTACGTTCTCACGGTATTTCGGAGCGAGAAGTCCCTTCATAGCCGTCTCAACTTCCTCGATGCATTCGTAAATAATTCTGTAGGTTCTGATATCGACCTTCGCCTCTGCCGCCGCATCGAGAGCTCGCTTGTCGGGGCGTACGTTGAAGCCGATGATAATAGCGTTCGATGCAGAAGCGAGCATAACGTCGTTTTCGTTTACTCCGCCTACCGCATTGTGAATAACTCTTACCTTGACCTCCTCGTTAGAGAGCTTTTCAAGAGAAGCCTTGACCGCCTCTGCGGAGCCCTGAACGTCTGCCTTTACGACGATGTTGAATTCCTTGATACCCTCTTTAACCTGATTGAAGAGGTCGTCGAGAGAGAGCTTACTGTTTGCCTTGAACGCCTTTTCCTTTTCTTCGCTGCGACGCTGCTCGGCAAGCTCCTTCGCCATTCTTTCGTTCTTAACGGCGTTGAAGATATCGCCTGCAACGGGAACCTCCGAAAGACCGAGAATTTCAACGGGAACGGAAGGTCCTGCTTCCTTTACGGTCTCGCCCTTGTCGTTTATCATAGCTCTAATTCGTCCGACGGTAGTTCCTGCGATTACGTAGTCTCCCGTATGGAGAGTTCCGTTCTGTACGAGAACGGTAGCAACCGCGCCTCGACCCTTGTCGAGCTTCGCCTCGATTACGATACCCTTTGCGTCACGGTTGGGGTTAGCCTTGAGCTCGGCAACCTCTGCAACGAGAAGCACCGACTCGAGAAGGGTGTCGATACCCATCTTAGTATGCGCCGAAACGGGAACGCATATAACGTCTCCGCCCCATTCCTCGGGAACGAGGTCGTACTTGGTGAGCTCCTGCATAATGTTGTCGGGGTTTGCAGTGGGCTTGT
>JAZQUE010000239.1:0-2957 GCA_045631145.1 Eubacteriales bacterium | reverse complement strand
TGATGCTGTGCGAGCGGTCGCCTATCTCCATATAGCAGGTGCCGCGGTCGGTCTCGGCGGTAAGACGGATGTTGCCGTATTTTTCTTCAATATGAAGAATCTTACTTATCTTGGGTATAACATAGTATTGCTTGAGCGCCTCTCTTACGGGAGTTCTGCTAACGCCAAGCTCAAGCGATATCTTCGATTCGACGAGCTGGTCGCCTACCGAGTAAACGCCCGAAAGAATAGCCTGCTCTATTTCCTCGAAGACCTTTACGGTGAGGGAGTGTGAGGTGTTATTGTTAATGGAATTCATATTCTTCTCCTGATTATTTTTTATTGTCTGCAAGCGGATTTAAGTCAATCGCCTTTTTCATTTGAGCGTCGCTTACGTGAGTGTATATCTGCGTCGTATTGAGCTGCTCGTGACCGAGTATGTCCTTTAAAACTCTTATGTCAACCTGACCTGTGCCATACATAAGAGTGGCGGCTGTATGTCGAAGCTTGTGGGTTGAAAGTCCCCTTCCGCCAAGTCCCGCAAGGGTTAGATATTTTTTTACTATCCATTGAACCGTTTTGTTGCTGATACGCCTCTCGTTACGGCTGACGAATAAAGCATCCTTATCCTTGCATCTCTCGCTCTTTCTGATTTTGAGATATTTTTCAAGCGCTTCCACGCACATATCGTTTATGTAAATCGTCCTTTGCTTGTTTCCCTTACCCGTAACAACGAGCTTTTTTTCATTAAAATCAACGTGATGCAGATCAATTCCCACAAGCTCCGAAAGACGCATACCGCAGTTGAGGAAGAGAACCATCATAGCGTAGTCTCTTTCTCTGTGCTCGTTCGAGGTGTCGATTTCTATTGCATCGAGAAATCGCTTCGATTCCTCGAGGGTGAGATATTTGGGGAGCGCCTGCTTAACGGTGGGGGAAACGATTTCGGCGGCAGGGCTCTCCTTCAGAATCTTTTCTTTCTTTAAAAAGGAATAGTAGCCTCTTATCGCCACGAGCTTTCTCGCTCTTGACGCCGCCTGATTGCCCTTTTCATAGGCAACGTAAAGCATATAGTCGTATATGTCCTCACTTTGTACCGACGTGACGAAGTCCATTGAGATACTATCAAGGTCAACCTCTTTTTCGCTTATTTTATTTTTTTTAGCATAAACGTAACGGAAAAAATTGCATAGGTCAAGACAGTACTCGTTTACCGTAAGGTCGGAGCGGTTTTCAATGACCTTTTTTTGCATTACGAATTTCTTCAAGAAGGAAGGCGCCTCACTGTAGTTCAAATTCTTCACCTCAAACAGTATTTTAACACACTTTTAATTTTTTTACAATACGTAAAATTTCTTTGACATAAATAACTTTTTGTGCTAATATATGTAGGAGGTGATGTTATGGCAAAGACGAAAGAGATAACTCTTTGCAATTACGATATACTTTTTAATAAAACTCACAAGCCCTCGTCGGTATATAAGTATTTTCAGCAGATAGCCACCGACGACCTCGATACCTTCGGCATCGGAGACGGCGACCTCTTCGAGAGAGGAATGGCGTTTGTGCTTGCGAGAATGAAAACCGTCTTTTATAAGCCTCTGAAGGTCTATGATAAGCTTACTCTTTCCTCCTGCCAACGACGTACGAAGGGCGTGAGCTTTATAAGAGATTACCTACTTAAAAACGGCGACGAGATCGTCTGTGAAACGAGCTCGTATTGGGTGCTTATTGATATAAATACGAGAAGAATATGCCGTCCGAGCGTTTTGTCAGAGAAGAGCGCTTTAAACGAGCTTTGCTCCTTTGAAATAGAGGATCGTTTTTGCTTTCCCGAGGAGCTTCCCACCGAGAAATATCCCTATACCGTCGTTTTCGGAGATATTGACGAAAATCACCATATGAACAACACCCGCTATCCCGATATATGCCTCGATGCAATAGGCGGTATCGGTGAGGACGAATACGTCTCTGAAATCAGAATTGATTACCTGAACGAAGCAAGACTTTCGGATAGCCTTGAGCTCGAGATAGCCACCGACGGCGAAACGAAATGGTTCAGAGCCGAGAATAAAACAAGCGGTGCAAAATGCTTCGACGCAATAATTAAAGTTAATAAATTTTAAAGGAGATATATTATGAGATTTATTGTTGTAAAAAACTATGAAGAGCTCTCTCTTGCTGCGGCAAAGCTCGTTGCGGCACAGATGACCCTCAAGCCCGACTCCATCCTTGGACTTGCAACAGGTACAACCCCCATCGGTATGTATCAGAAACTTATCGAAATGAATAAGAACGGCGAGATCGACTTTTCGAAGATAAGAACCTTCAATCTCGACGAGTATTACCCCATCAAGCCCGACAACGACCAGAGCTACAGATACTTTATGAATAAACAGCTCTTTGACCATGTAAACATTGATAAGGCGAACACGAGAGTTCCCAGCGGTATCGCAGAGGACCCCGTAAAAGAGGGTAAGGAATACGACGATGCGATAGACGCTGCAGGCGGAATCGACCTTCAGATTCTCGGCATCGGCAGAAACGGACACATCGGCTTCAACGAGCCCGACACCGACCTTATCGCAGGAACACACCGCACAATGCTCACCGAGGATACTATCGAGGCAAACTCCCGTCTCTTCAACAGTATCGACGAGGTTCCCACTCAGGCTATAACGATGGGTATGGTTTCTATTTTGAAGTCTAAAATGATAGTCCTTCTTGCTAACGGCAAGAACAAGCACGAGGCAGTGAAGAAGCTTCTCGACGACACTATCACAACCTCGAACCCCGCCACCTTCCTTAAAACTCACCAGAACGTCGTAGTAATCTGCGACGAGGAGTGCTATAACGGTTAAAAAAAGTGCACACCTGCGTTATCGCAGGTGCTCAGCGATATAAATCTCTTGCGGGATTTGCGATATACGCTATTGCGTGCGATATATCTACGATGCGAAATGCCCTTCGGGCGTGAG
>JAZQUE010000238.1:0-1455 GCA_045631145.1 Eubacteriales bacterium | reverse complement strand
ACTGCAACAGATGCAAAAATTCGCGCCGCCTTCAAGCGCGAGCTTCGCGACACCACCGCAATTATAATTGCGCAGAGAATTTCGTCGGTAGAGGATGCCGACCGCACGATAGTGCTCGACGATGGCAGGATAGTCGCCTTCGACACCCACGAAAAGCTTTTAAAGAACTGCGATATCTACAGAGAAGTCTACGAGTCGCAACAGAAAGGAGATGAGTAATATGCCGCCACAGAGAATGAGAGTACCCGCAAAGCCCAAGGACGCAAAAAAGACCTTTGCAAGAATACTGAAATATCTCGTCGGACAGAATAAGCTCCTTCTCTTCGTCGTGCTTCTCCTCGTCCTTCTCAGCTCCGCCGCACAGGTTGTCGGCGCATCTATGCTCAAGCCGATAATCGACGACTACATTGAGCCTCTTATCGGTAACCCGAACAGTAAAAAGATATCAGAGTTTGCGACGATGCTCGTCCTTATGGCGTCGATATATCTTTTCGGCGCACTTTCGACCTACGCTTATCAGAGAATAATGCTCACCCTTTCGACGAAGGCGCTCTTTAATATCCGTCTCGACCTTTTCAACAAGATGGAAACGCTCCCCCTGAAGTATTTCGATACCCGAACTCACGGAGAGGTGATGAGCCTTTACACCAACGACACCGACACCATAAGAGAGCTTCTTTCAAACAGTATTATCAGTACCATCTCCTCTCTTATCACCGTTATTTCGGTGTTCACTATGATGCTCACTTATAGCTGGCATCTTACACTGCTCGTTATACTGATGCTCTTTCTTATGCTTTTCATTACAAAGAAGATAGGCGGAAACAGTGCTAAATTCTTTATAAAGCAACAAAAAGACCTCGGCCGTGTCAACGGCTACATTGAGGAAATGATAGAGGGACAGAAGGTAGTAAAGGTATTCTGTCACGAGGAGGCGGCGAAGGAGGAATTCGCTTCTCTCAACACCTCTCTCTGCCATTCGGCGACGAACGCACACACCTTTGCGAATGTTCTCGGCCCGATAATGAATAACCTCACCCACACTCTCTACGCTATCACCGCAATGGTGGGAAGCGTGTTGACTATCGGAGGGGTACTGACGCTCGGTGCGGTAGTCTCCTTCCTTCAGTTCACGAGGCAATTTTCGATGCCCGTTTCCCAGATGTCCCAACAGCTCAACTCCATTCTCACCGCCCTTGCGGGAGCAGAGCGCATCTTCGCCGTAATCGACGAGGAGAGCGAGGTGGACGAGGGCTACGTTACCCTTGTCAGAGTAAAGGAAGAAAACGGCAAAGTAGTTGAGACCGACGACAAGAGCGGATATTTTGCGTGGCGTCATCCTCACTCGGCAGACGGAAGCGTTGAATACGTGAAGGTCGAGGGCAGAGTGGAATTCGACAACGTGGTGTTCGGCTACGAGGAAAACAAGACGGTGCTCGACGGAATAACGCTGTG
>JAZQUE010000237.1:0-7093 GCA_045631145.1 Eubacteriales bacterium | reverse complement strand
CGAAGAATAGCGTCTGCTTCACGAAGGGCGTGAAGTCGGTCGCGTGTAATAGCGCCGAGGCATCTTACACCGAGTCCGGGTCCCGGGAAGGGCTGGCGGTCTACCATATTTGCAGGAAGTCCGAGGGCTTTTCCTACGACTCTTACCTCATCCTTATAAAGAAGCTTTACAGGCTCGACGAGTCCTTCAAAGTGAATATCGTCGGGAAGTCCTCCAACATTATGGTGAGCCTTTACGCCGTCGCTTTCAAGTATGTCAGGATATATAGTTCCCTGCGCAAGGAAAGCGATTCCCTCAAGCTTACGGGCTTCCTCCTCAAATACGCGGACAAATTCTCCGCCGATAATTTTTCTCTTCTTTTCGGGCTCTGCAACGTCCTTCAGCTTATCAAGGAAGCGGTCGGTTGCATCTACATATATAAGGTTAGCGTCAAGTCCTTTTTCAAAAACCTCAACCACCTGTTCGCTTTCGCCTTTTCTCATAAGTCCGTGATTAACGTGGACGGAAACGAGCTGTTTGCCGATAGCCTTAATAAGAAGCGCCGCAACAACAGAGCTATCTACGCCTCCCGAAAGTGCGAGAAGCACCTTCTTGTCTCCAACCTGCTCTCTTACGGCTTTTACCTGCTCTTCGATAAAGGCTTTGGCAAGCTCAGATGTAGTTATTCTTTTCATAGTATCGGGTCTTACGTTTGTATCCATTATTTTACCCCCTAAAATTTCTTATGGATACATTATAATAAAAGAGTAGAAAAAAATCAATTATTTTTTTAAAATTTATCGTGATTTTTTCAATTTAAAGTTTTTTAGGAGATGATATTGAAGAAAACGTAAAGTTGTGATACAATATAAAAAAACCAAGAAGGACAAAGCTATGAAAATTATCATATTCGGATGCGGTAAAATAGGCACAACGCTCATTTCGAGTCTTTCTGCCGAGGGGCACGACATTATTGCCGTTGACCGCAACCCCAAAACAGTAGAGGAAGTAACAAATATTTACGACGTAATTGGTCTTTGCGGTAACGGTATCGACTGTGACACTATGCTGGAAGCAGGAATTGAAGACGTTGAGCTTTTTATTGCTGTTACGGGCTCTGACGAGCTTAATATGCTTGGCTGTTTTATGGCAAGAAAGATGGGAGCTAAACACACCGTCGCAAGAATAAGAAATCCCGAATACAACGATGACAATTTAAGCTTCATGAAGCACCAGCTAAACATTTCGGTAACGCTTAACCCCGAGCTTTCTGTAGCACACGAAATTTTCAATCTTCTTCGCTTCCCTTCCGCAACAAAAATCGAGACTTTCTCGGAACGAAAGCTTGAAATTGTCGATTTCCATCTCAAAGAAGGCTCTTCCTTTGTAGGAACGACTCTTTCGGAGCTTAGACGAAAAAATGATGCCAAATTCCTTATTTGTGACGTTGTGAGAGGCGACGAGTTATTCATTCCCGACGGTAACTTTGTATTGATGGAGGGAGATACCGTAGGTCTTACTGCAAGTCACGAGGAAATAAAGAAGCTCTTCAAGTCTCTTGGTATGTCGCAAAAGCACGTCAAAAGCGTAATGATTCTCGGAGCGAGCAAGATTGCATATTATCTTGCAAAAAGACTTATTGCCGACGGGATAAGCGTAAAAATAATTGACAAAAACCCCGAGAGGTGTGCGGAGTTTTCCCGTATTCTCCCTCAGGCAATTATGATACTCGGAGACGGAATGGATCAAGAAGTCCTGCTTGAAGAAGGAATTACTTCAACGGACGCATATATAACTTTAACGGGAACAGACGAAGAAAATATTCTCAGCTCCTTCTTTGCGGTAAAAGAAAACGTCCCCACAGTCATTTCCAAAATAAACCGCCCTGAGCTTGCAACAACTGCGGAAAGTCTCGGTCTTGACAGAATAGTATCTCCAAAGAGTACTGTTATTAACGTAGTTTCAAGATATGCGAGGGCGCTTGAAAATTCAATGGGAAGCAACGTGGAGACTCTTTACAAGCTCGTTGACGGAAAAGCAGAGGTGCTTGAGTTTAACGTGCTTTCCGATTTTGAATTTGTTAACATTCCGCTAAAGGATATGAAACTCAAAAAGAACGTTCTTATTGCAGGAATTATCCGTCGAAGAAAGCCGATTATCCCCTCGGGCTCCGACGTAATAATGGCGGGCGACAAGGTAATCGTAGTTGCCTCGGGCAAACAGCTCGGCGACCTTTCGGATATAATGGAATAAGGAGTTTCCCGTTATGAATAAAAGACTTATTTTCAACGTCACGGGACGGCTGCTTTTCGCACTGTCACTCCTTTTGGCGTTGCCTATGGCAGTTTCTATTATTTACCGTGAAAAAGCAGCCTTCGCTTTTCTTGTTACGGCTCTTATTTCACTCTTTTTCGCAGCTTTGCTCTTTTATCTGACGAAAGGCTGTGATAAAACACTTTATGCAAAAGAGGGTTTTCTCATCGTTTCACTTGCGTGGGTAGTGACCTCTCTTTTGGGTGCTCTTCCCTTCGTATTAAGCGGTGAAGTAAAAAGCTATATTGATGCATTTTTTGAAACCGCAAGCGGTTTCTCGACAACAGGAGCTTCGGTCATCAGCGACGTTGAAGCTTTAAGTAAGGGAATTCTATTCTGGAGAAGCTTTTCCCATTGGATAGGCGGTATGGGAGTTCTCGTATTTGTAATTGCTTTTGTTTCAAGCATTTCCGACCGCTCCATTCACATACTGCGTGCAGAAATGCCCGGTCCAATCGTCGGTAAGATGACTCCAAGAGCAAAGGACACCACAAAGGTTCTTTACGTTATGTATATCGTAATGACCGTAATTCAAGTAGTTCTTCTTTCTCTTGGCGATATGAGCTTTTTCGAAAGCCTTCTTCACACCTTCGGTACGGCGGGCACGGGCGGTTTTACAATTAAAAACAGCGGTCTTTCGGAATATTCGTCCTATTCGCATTTGGTAATCACGGTATTTATGTTCCTTTTCGGCATAAATTTCAATCTCTATTTCCTTTTGCTCATAAAAAGATTCAAGAGTGCGGTAAGGAGTACAGAATTATGGGTATATTTCTTTATCGTAGTAATATCCGCTTTCATAATTACCGTTGATATCAGAGGTCTTTACGACACCTTCTCGGTAGCAGTAAAGGATGCAATTTTCCAAGTCGTAGCTATAATAACCACTACGGGATATGCAACCGCTGACTTTAATTTATGGCCAACTCTGTCCAAAGGTATAATATTTATTTTGATGTTCCTTGGTGCTTGTGCAGGCTCGACGGCGGGCGGTCTTAAAATCTCGAGAGTTATTCTTCTTTTCAAAATGATCCACAAAGAAATCAAGAAACTGCTGCACCCCCGTTCTGTAACATCAGTAAAGTTTGAAGGAAAAGAGGTTGACGATAACACTCAACGAAGTGTAACGACCTACTTTGCAGTATATTTCATTTTTATTTTTGCAATTTTCTTTATTCTGTCGTTTGAACCATTCTCGTTAGAAACGAACTTAAGTGCGGCGATATCCTGCTTCAATAACGTAGGTCCCGGACTCGACGGAGTAGGCCCTATGCAGAACTATTCGGCTTACTCTGACATTTCAAAGCTCGTTTTGTCCTTTGCGATGCTTTTCGGCAGACTTGAAATCTTCCCTCTCCTTATTGCGATGATTCCTTCGTCGTGGAGAAAAAAATCGTAAAGCTTGTTCCCGACAAACGTCGGGAACATTTTTTTCTTTTTTTCATAAGATTATAGAAAAGGAGTTGATTTTTTGAGAATTAAAAGACGAAGTGTTCCCGTCGTAAGCGACCTTGGAGTAGAGCCTCTCGTTATAAATATTGACAATGCTACAAGCGACAATCAGTACTTTCGTTCGACCTTGTGGACGGGCAATCACCTACAAGTCACGCTTATGAGTATTGATGTTGGAGATGAAATCGGAGCCGAGGTGCACGGAGACACCGACCAATTTATCCGCATTGAAGGAGGACGCGCAAAAGTACTTATCGGAAACAGTGCCGAAGAATTTTACTATCAAAGAATAATCGACGAAAATTATGCAGTTATCATCCCTGCGGGGACCTGGCACAACATCGTCAACATCGGCACCTCTCCTCTCAAGCTATACTCGATATACTCTCCTCCCCATCATCCTGCAGGAACGGTACACATATCGAAAGAGGATGCAAGATAGCGAAAGGCAACTGCGGTTGCCTTTTAAATTTTTAAAATTAGTTATTGAATTTGTCTTAACAAAGGAGTATAATAAGTAAAAAAGGAAAGAGGTAAATATTATGAACAAAACGGCAAAGCTTATAACGGCAGCGGTTATTCTCGTTATAATAGTGGCAATATCCATTTCTTTCGTGGCAATAATACCCTCGGGACACACGGGTGTTATTACCACCTTCGGCAAGGTATCGGAGGAGGTTTTACAAGAAGGTCTTCACATAAAGATGCCTTGGCAGGTAGTACATAAGATAAACAACAGAATTACAAAGCTTGACGTTATGACCGAAGCATTCAGCAAGGACTTACAGACGGTTTCCACCGTTATTGCGGTAGAATACAGAGTTGATAAATCGAAGTCATACTCTATCTTCAAGGAGGTTGGAGATTTTTACGAGTCTATTCTCGTACTCCCTGCGTCAAACGAGGTTCTTAAATCTATCGTTTCGCAATATACCGCAGAAGAAACCATTACCAATAGAGAAATGATTTCGGAGGGACTTGTATTAGAGCTCAACGAAAAGCTCAACGATATTGGAATTACGGTAGAATACGTTAACATTATAGATTTTGATTTCTCCGAGGCGTACATAAGTGCCATCGAAGAAAAGCAGGTTGCCGAGCAGAAGCTTCTCAAGGCAAAGACAGAAGCAGAAGAGAAAAAAGTAATTGAGCAGGGTGAGGCTGATGCTATGCTTATAAAGGCGCAGGCAGAAGCGGACGCTCTAATTATCAAGGCGGAATCAGAGGCAAAGGCAAACGAGGTAATTGCGAACTCCATAAAAGAGGGACTCGTAGATTACAAGACCGTTGAAAAATGGGACGGAAAGCTTCCCTATGCGACAGGCTCGAGCTCAATAATTGATTTTTCGGGAATTCAAAAATAAATTCATTTCCTTGTTGCATTTTTAAAAAAAGCGTGCTATAATTCTAATGTATGTAAAATTAGTAGTGCTATCTAACCAGGAGGCTTAGTAATAAGTATGGAAATGAATCTGAATCGCTTGCTCTCTCTTATTTTAAGCAAGCTTAAGTACATAATTCTTGTCGCAATAATCGTTGCGATTGCTTCGTTTGGCTACACGAAGTTTTTCGTTGACGAAAGGTACACCTCGTCGGCAAAATTTCTTGTAGAAATGGAGACCGGGCAAAATAAGACGACCGAGCTCAGCTTTACTCAAAGTGCTCTTAACTCTTATATGTCCATCTTTAACACAAGAGACTTTTTTAACGACGTTGCAGATTTATACAATAAGGAGCACGAGGGTGCTAATCTTCAGTCGTCAACAATAAGAGGTATGACCTCGATAGCGGCATCGAGCAAGGCAGAGGACCCAACCTTTAATATAACGGTAACGTCCTTCGATTCGACCAGCTCCTACGAGATTGCTAAAACAATTTCTAATTGCGCAATAGCAAAAATCGAACAGATAGATTCTCTCAACCCCATTAATATGATCGAGACGCCCGTTAAGGCGCTTTCTCCTTCTTCTCCTAACGTAAAGAAGAATGCGCTCGTCGGCTTTGCTCTCGGACTTATCATTACGGCGGCGTTCTTTGTTTGCCGAGAGATGTTCGACGGCAGAATCAAAAACGTAGAAGACATCTCCAATCAGTACGACATTCCTATTCTCGGCGTAATTCCCGATACCTCTACCGAATCTGCAAGCAACAGCAAATCGGAGAAGGGTAAAAAGAACTATGCACGCTACGGAAAGGAGAGCAAGTGATGGAAAAGAACAAAACAGTCCTTTCTGAACAAGACACCCTTCTTAACACCTCGGGAAATTCTATCCCTTCGGCGACTCTCTTTGCAATCAAGGAGGCTTACAAATCGATAAGAACGAATATCGTTCTCAATCTCGAAAACAAGCCTTGTCACATCATAGTGGTTACAAGCTCTCTCCCCGGCGAGGGTAAATCGACCTCTTCAATCAATCTTGCAATTTCTATTGCGCAGTTTGAAAAGAAGGTTCTTATGATAGACGCCGACCTGAGAAAAACGAAGGCTTCAAAATATATGAAGCTTAACTCCTCTCTCGGTCTTACCGACGTCGTAAGGCAAGAAGCGAAATTCGAGGACGTAGTTAACCCGACGAAGCACGAAAACTTCCATTTCCTTTCAACCGGAACAATAGTTAACAACCCCGCCGAAATTCTCGCAAGCCGTGCTATGAACACTCTTCTTGAGGAGCTCAGTGCAAAATACGACTTTATTATTATTGATACGCCCCCCGTTAACGTAGTTTCTGATGCGCTTCCTCTTATCCGTCATTCCGACGGAGTTGTGCTCGTCGCAAGAGAGCTCGTTATTACGGCAAAAGATTTCAAAAAGCTTGTTACAAACCTTGAGCTTATCAAGGCAAACGTTCTTGGGCTTATCTATATCGGTACAGACTCGACTCAGCCCTATTATCACTCAAAGAATTATTTCGGTAAATATGGCAAGTATTCGAAGTTCGCGCAAAAACACGGCTACGCATCTTATAATTCATAACAGAAACAAGGCAAGGAATAGCTCCTTGCCTTGCTTTTTTGTTAAAATCCTGTGAACTTTTATAAAAAAAACTATTGACATATAAAAAAAAGATGTTATACTGTAGATGTAGTTTATCCTTGCAGAGTGAGGCGTCTATGAACAGTAACAACAACACTCAAGAGCTTTATCTTGCTCTTCGCATACAAGGCGGTGAGCATAACGCTTTCAGAGAGTTGGTGAAATTGTACGACGGCTTTATAAAAAAGATCGTCAGTACTGCAGACGTTCCAAACGACGAAAAGGATGACCTTTATCAAGAGGGGCTCATCGGTCTTTACAAAGCAGCTATTTCTTACAAAGAAGGCTCAGGTGCTTCCTTTTCTACCTTTGCAG
>JAZQUE010000236.1:0-3111 GCA_045631145.1 Eubacteriales bacterium | reverse complement strand
GATTCCTCCTTTGATTTTTTTGGCGGTTGGCTAGACCTGCCTTTATTATATATCAAAGGAGGATACTTTTTCTACTCATAGCTAAAGCTTTTTTATTCCACCAGCATTGCTGGTGGTTCTCCTTACACAATAGAAAGAGATTAAGTCGTTAAGACTTAATCTCTTTTTCTTCGTCTGAAATTTCAGGCTCGGGGATATCGTGGTAATATTCCTCAATTTCAACGGGAAGGTTTTTATCTCCAAGCTTTTTATCAATAAGTCTTTCAACGAGGACGTATGCTACCGAGAAGATGGGTACGCCGATAATCATTCCTGCGAAGCCAAAGAGTCCGCTCATTATGACAATTGCAACAAGCACCCAAAAGGCTGAAAGTCCCATTGAGCCTCCGAGAATTTTCGGACCGATGAAATTACCATCAAGCTGTTGGATAAGAAGAATTGTAATAAGGAAAGGAATGACCTCGTCGGGATTTACCATCAGAAGAATAAATGCGCTGGGGATAGCTCCGATAAAGGGTCCAAAGAAAGGAATGACGTTGGTAATACCGACAATAACGCTTATAAGAAGAGGGTAATCAAGTCGGAGTATCATCATAACCACATAGCAAAGAACTCCTATAATCGCCGAGTCAATTATCTTACCCTTTATAAAGCCGCCGACAGAGTCGTCGAGCATTCCAAAGAAGTCGGAGATACGCTTCACCCATTTTGTGTTAAAAAAGGCACATATGAGCTTCTTCGACTGTGCGAGGAGAGTTTCCTTCTTGGATATCATATAGATGGATACGAATATAGAAAGTATAATATTGACGATAATTACCGAAACGTCCTTAATAAGAAGGAATGCCTTGGGAACAAGCTCGGTAACGTATTTGACTGCCATATCGACGAATTCGTCGAGGGCTTCTATCGCACGCTGAACTATACCATAATACTTACTCGATGCGTCGGGTAGCGACATTGCCCATTTTTCGAGGGCTTTTTGATAGCTACTGAGGTTTTCTACGAAAATATTAACGCTGTCAATAAGCTGAGGAATGATTATCCAAAGCAAAGCCGAAACGATAGCCAGAACGACGATATACGCAAAAATAACCGAGAGCACTCTTTTAAGGCGGGTTCTGTCCTTTTTTGCTTTTTTAAAGGAAAAAACCTTATTCTCAAAAAAGCGCACGACGGGATTGATAAGATAAGCTATTGCAAAGCCTATGAGTATCGGATTGATTATCGAGGCGAACTTACTTATTGCGCCCCATATTGCAGAAAAATTAAAAATAAGATAGACGACAAGCGCGGAAACAGTTATGGTAAGTATTGTGTAAACCGATATGAAAAAGTATTTATTCGGCCTTCTTTTCAAAAGTTATCACCTTCTTTGTTTTAATTATAAACCAAACGCTAAAAAACTGCAATAGGATAAATAAAAAAACTCCGTTTAGAAAACGGAGTTTTTTTATAATTAGCCGACGATACCGGAACGCTCGATACCCTGAATGAGATACTTCTGCATGTAGCTATAGAACAAAAGAAGAGGAAGTATTATCATAAGTCCGCAGGTATTCTTTATACAAGATTCGTAAAGTCCCTGAGCGGTAAACTCGCTGTCCGAAAGGCTCTGAGGCACCTTTACTATTCGAGGCATCAGAAGTGCACCCGACTGCGTAAAGAAGAGGTTGGTGTAGAAGTTATCTGTCCACTGCCACGAGAAGGCAAAAAGGAAGATAGTAATCATCATAGGAATAGAGATGGGAAGTATAATCTTAACGAAGGTTCCGAATACGTTCTCACCGTCGATGTATGCAGCTTCTTCAAGCTCGTCGGGAACGCCCTTGAAGAACTGTCTCATCATAAATATGTAAAGACCGTTCTTGAAAGCTATACCGCCGATTGAAAGAATAAACATGGGCCAGTAAGAGTTGATAAGGTCAAGCGAAGTCGCTTCGAGATTGAATAAATCTGCGATTGCGCCGTAGATTCCGAAGATATCGAAGAACTTAAAGTTCATATACATCGAAAGCTTGACGGTATCGTGGGGAACTATCATCGTAAGGATAACCGCCATAAATATGAGGCTGTTTCCTCTGAACTTGAACTTTGCAAGACCGTAGCCAATGACAGAACAGATTATCGTCTGGACAAAGGCACAGAGAGTTGAAAGAACAAAGGTATTGAAAAACGCCGTAAAGTACTGATTCTCTCTGATGATGTACTTATAGGTGTCAAGAGTGGGATATTTCGGTATAAGTCTTACCGTTGCGTCTACGAGGTCATCAGGGCTCATAAACGAACCGAAAATCTTTGCGAAGAAGGGGAAAATAATAATGTAAGAAATTCCGAGAAGGAGAAGGTATCTGAATATCTTCCAGATGAGCTGAACTACGAAGGAGGATGAAAGATACTTCGCCTTAAGTCTTTCGGAAAGACTCGTACGCTCGAACTCTACTCTGATTTTACGTTTATTGTCTTTTAAAATCTTAGGTGCGTCCATTTACTATTTCCTCCTTTCTTAGTCTCTTCTCTGATAGAATACATACATCGACAGAAGTCCTGCCACAACCGCTATCATAAGGATAACGATAAGGAAGTACATCCAGCTCATTGCAGAGCTTAGAACCTGTCCGTTAGCGGCTTCTCTGTAAACCTTGTCTATATATGTCATTACCGTATTCGATTCGGAAGTGAAGGAGTCGATAACCGTATATATCGAGTTTACGAGAATCATAGGGCTTATCATCGGGAAGGTTATCTTCCAGAAGGTTTCCCAAGAGGAAGCTCCGTCTATCTTACACGATTCGTAAATCGCAGGGTTGATAGACTGAAGACCTGCGAGGAATATAAGCATCTGTACGCCCGAACGGTTAACGATATTATAAATGTCGTTAACGAGTCCTACGACGTAGTCAACTATTCCCTGACCGACCTTCATATTTGCGAAGAGCTTCTGAATATCCATTGCCGATATGATTTCGTTTGCCGTTGTCTGACTTCCCTCTGCACCCGTCGAAATACCGTCGGATGAGCCCATATAGGTCATCATGGAGTTAGACTGGTCAATCGAATCGATGATACCCGTTGAAAGAATAACGGGAATGAAGAAGATAGCACGGAATA
>JAZQUE010000235.1:0-4197 GCA_045631145.1 Eubacteriales bacterium | reverse complement strand
TCCTCAAGAAGCTCTCGGCTTTGCATTATTTGATTAGCTATTGCACCTCTGAGTTTCCTGTCGTAATCTATATTTTCTGTCTCCGACCATTTTTCCTTACGCTTTTCAATAAGAAAGTCGGCGGTATAGGTCATATTAAGTCCTCGAGTTTAGCATCGAGCGTGCCTATAATTTTCTGCTTATACACGCCCTCGATTTTGTTCATTTGGTCTGATGCCTTGAGCTTATCGGAGGTATCTTCTTTTTTACTCCTTATCAGCTTTGACAGCCATTCAAGACGTTCGTTAAGAGTCATAATTGCAGGCACGGCTTGAGCGTCTCTGAGCTCTTTTATCCTTGCCTTAACCTTGACACTTTTTGCGAGAGTACTCGACTTCTCCCAAATTGACTTATCCGACATCTTCGTTCCGGTGTAAGCTGCCCTGTATGCGTCCGACTGACTCATGCCTTTTACAATGTTCTGACAGAACTGTTCTTGCTTTTGTGTAAGCATATTTCTCCTTTCTTTTGATAAATAAAAAAACCACTGATTTTTGTCAGTGGCTTTTGGCTCTTTCTCTATCATAATTATATCACACTTTTTTTAAATTGCAATATGTATTTGTGTGTAATTATGTGTAATTGTATGTAAAAATGTGTAATTATGTGTAAATTAATTCGTCAATTATCCTTTGAAGGTGTGCAAGTGCCCTATGATGAAGCTTCATTATCCAAGAATACGACTTCTTTTCTTTTTTGCAAATGCTCCTGAAAGAAATATGCTGTACGTACGCTTGATGTAATAGCACGCATTCTTTCGCCGGGAGCTCTCCTATAACGGCAATACGATAGGATATATCGTTTTTAAGACGTTCTATTTCCCCGTCTATCAGAACTATCTCTGCTATCTGTTTTTGAAGAGTGGTTCCGTCACCGCTCGACTTTACTCGCACTCCGTCAACGCCGGCACTAGTACTAAGGGTAAGCTCCTCCCAATACAGCCTCTCGTGTAACTTTTGACGAATAAGCTTTTTGTTATCTTCTATCTTTTCCAAAAACTCTTTTGCCGTTATTGGCGATTTGCTCATTTATTTTGCTCCTTTCATTTTTATTTGTGCAGACTTCTCCCTCTCATCCTTCGTTTATCGTCTTCGCCTCATTTCAAGGTGTATATAGCAGCCTTTATTAACTGAATTTTTTATAAATACTAAATTTACGAGCTCGTGAGGATAATGCTCCTCGATATACATCCAGAGCATACCGTTTTCGTAGGCATTTTCCATATTGCTCATTTCTTCAAGAGTTATTCTTCCGTCCCTCTCCTCAGCTTCAGGTCTTATAAGATTACGGCTTGAATTCCAACGTCGATACGTCTGACGGTCTTTGACAAAATACATAGCAAGACCTGTTATTCCATTTTCACCGAACTGTAAACGCTGGGTATTGGCAAAGCCCAGTCCCCAGAGCTTCTCTATTACGTCTCGGTCAAGACCTCCGTTCATTATGACGTGATGATGTATTCTTCCGTTTCGCTTTCCTACCTCGGTAACCGTTATGTATTTTAAAGGCTCGAGTCCGAGCTTTGCACGAGCCCTCTTTATTCTCCTTAAGAAGTTCGCGAGAAGCCTCCCAGCTTCCTCTGTGCTCTCGGGAGAGACTTTATACGTGAGGGTAAGAGCAACGTCTTCTTCAGTGAAGTTGTTATGTATAAGCCTTATAAGTTTTCTTTCAGCGTTTTTTGTGTTAAGAAGACCTTGTATTTCACTTGTGGGGTTACACTTTGCCCGTCTTATGCCCTGAGGCTGATATACGGGGTAGATATCAATATCCACGTATTCTCCGCACGTGTATATTTTCTCTCTCACAAAGTGTCTGCCGTGATATCTCTTTTTGCTCATAGCTTTTTAGTCCTTCTTCTTTTCTCTCGTGGTCGTTAACTTATGATTCGATACAAGCCTTAAATTCGCGCGCGAGGCACGAATTTTTCAAGGTCTATATATGGGTATAAGAAAGGGTGTTATCCCTCTCTTATTCTTTCTCTTATTTCTGCGTAAGAAGTCCCTCTTTGAATTTCTATTTTGTTTCTCCTCGGGCCTACGTACGTAATGACGTTTACTTCTTTGCTTCTTTTGAATACGTTATCAAGGCAACGTGCGATAACGTCGTTCGGGCTTTCCTTGACGCTTATTTCTTCGTGAATGCTTCGGTAATATCTTCCGATGACATCCGGGACGCCCTGCTCGGGAATCTGTATGTATATGCCAGCGTATAATCGGCTATACGGTTTACTTAACGTGTGTATTACTTGTATCTTCATCTTCTGTTTTTCCTTTCAAAAAAGCTTTTATTCCGTCTCTGCAGTTTTCACTCGAAGAACATTTTCCGTCGTATATGCACACGTCGCAAGCTTTGTCGTGCATACGAATGTATGCAGTAAGCTCGTCTATACTCATTTCTTTTATTTTTTCGTATCTTGTCATGCTTCTATCTACCCGTGCTTCCGAAACCGCCGTCGCCTCTGTCGGTATCGTCAAGACTATCGACTATTTCAAGCTCAGGCGTGAGAATGGGAAGTATAACGAGCTGTGATATTTTGTCGCCTTCCTTGACCTCGTAGTCGTTATTGCTGTTATTGTAGAGCTTGACTTTTATAGAACCCGTATAACCCACGTCTACAACTCCCTCCGAAGTTATGCCGTATTTAACGTTGAGCCCCGATTTGGACTTAATCATTCCGACCGTACCATAGGGAAGCTCTATATGTACTCCGATGTCGAAAATTTCTGAGCTTCCCGCTTTAACTACTCGACCTTGACGTTCGGGACAATAGAGGTCAAGACCGGCGTCTGTCTTGTGAGCCCTCGTGGGCAAATAAGCCCCTTCGTCAAGTTTTGTTTTCAAAGTGATTTCTTCTTCCTCTGTGAGCCACTCTGCGAAGCTCGTTATCTGTTCTTTAATAGATTTGAATAAATTCATCGTATTTCTCCTAAAACGTTACACAAATATTTAATACGGCGGCGGCAACCCAATAAATTGACTTTTTTACGTCGCCGTTGCACATATATACCGCCGATGCGCATACATCAAGTATTATGAGTATCGTCGGAAACAGTTTTTCTGTCATGTTTACCCTTTCTTACTTTGTCGCACGCCCCATCGTCCTCTGAGGTACGCCTTTGTATTTGAATTTGAGTGGTCATAAAAGCTTTCCATAAGCAAGGTGTATTCGTCGGGAGCTTCGTCTTCTTCGACGTTATAAACAGCGTTAATGATGTCGGAGAGAAGAACGTCTTCCTCACCGTCGGGGGTGAGCCCCTCTCCTTTGGTGATATGATAAACGTCTATTCCCGTTTGCTTTATTTCACCGTTTACGACCTTGCTCGTTACCGAGCCTATTACGGTAAAGACCTTATCCCTCTCAAAAATCTCTTTTGCCTTCTCCGATACCGTGCCCAGCGCCTTGCATTTTATTAAGGTATCTTCATTTTTTAAAATAAAAATCGTTGCTGACCGACCGTTAATATTCTTGTGAGCCACGCCCTGAAGCGTGCCCGCAAGGATGACGAAGTTTTGCATATTTCCTCCTTGAAGTTTATTTTCGGAAACCTATCAAGCAAACGACGGACTGTTTCTTCGTCAATTCCTATATAGTTCTTTCCTTTACCCTTGGCGCGAAGGAAAAGAACCGTACCGTATACCTTTACAGAGGGGAGGGCAATATTCCTGCCCTCTCTCAAGCCCGCATCGCCGCTCGATATCATTACAAGAGTCTTGTCAATGAATATTCTGCTGTCTATCGGCTCTCCTTCAATTTCATAAAAGAATTCCGACTCATCTATATCCCGAAGCTCCGCTTCGCCGTTTGGATATACCTTCAACACCTTCATTAAGGAAACCTCATTCCTCCGTTATTTCATAAGCTCCTTCAACGTAGAAGCCTTCTTCTTTGTCGGTGCTCTCGTAAGTTTTCACCGCTTCCTTCGCTTCCTCTTCGCTGCCGAACATATCGAGCACGATGCCCGACTCGCTGTCTCTTACTACGTATTTCATAACGTTTTTTTACTCCTCCTCGTCGTCGTAACCGCAGATGTTATTCTCTATTTCGACCTTTTCGAACTCGGAGGGGGTAAAGGAGTATTTGGCGTCGATTCTTTCGCACTCTTCCTCCCAATCGGGCGTTATGCTGTCAGCTTCCATTACGATGGAAAGCTTCACCTT
>JAZQUE010000234.1:0-1267 GCA_045631145.1 Eubacteriales bacterium | reverse complement strand
GTCAATTATTGAATACGGGGAGAGAATCGGTACAAGTACCGCATAAAGCACGAGAAGTCCGATGATCCATGCCGCAATTACGGAAGATTTATTCTTCTTGAATCGAGCAATAGCATCCTGGAAATAGCTACGGGACTTTGTCTCAAGCTTTTTGTCGTGTATATCTCCGTCAGTAACGCGGAAGACGAATTTATCACTGGAAATCTTATATTCTTCAGCTCTCATTACTTCGCCCCCATTCTTATTCTCGGGTCAATTATACCGTAGGACAAGTCGATAACAAGACCGGCTGCAAGTCCAACAAGCAAATAGAACCCTGACAACATCATAAAGAAGTCATAGTCCTGGGAATTTATCGCGTTGAGGTAAAGTCTACCAACGCCGTTTATCGAGAAGATCTTCTCAATAACGAGCGATCCCGAAAGAACGCTTATAAATTCACCTATAATTGACGGGAATATCGGCACCATCGAGTTACGAAGCGCATGTCTTACGGTCGCCTGCGACTTAGTAAGACCCTTAGTTCTTGCAAGAAGCATAAACTCGCTGGTAAGAACCTCGGTAAGCTCTGCTCTGGTTACACGGGTGAAGCCCGCAATAACACCGAAGGAAAGCGAGAGAACGGCAGGAATCATAGAGATAAGGCACTCCGGGCTCCAAAGACCGTTCTCGGGTCGTACCTGGAACTCGAAGAGGTCGAGCTTATAGCAAAGTATATACTGAACTAGGAATGCGTAAACGAACGAGGGCACCGATATAGCCAGCATCGTCGTCGTACTTATTATGTGGTCGGTCAACTTGTTCTTTTTCAAAGCTGCCCATATACCAAATACAATTCCAATAGGAATACTGAAGATAATAGACATAAGGTTAACCGTCATAGTGGCGGGAAGCAGACGGCCGAACACCTCTGCTACGTCTCTACCGTAGTAAAGAACGTCACTCATACCCCAGTCCCACTTCGTGAATATTCTCTGAAGGAATATTCCGAACTGGACGAGATAAGGCTTTCCATATCCGAGAGCCTCTCGTCTTGCCATAATTGCATTGGTTTTAGCTACGTCGGTGGCATTATCGCTAAGTACCGCTACAGGCAACATTCTGATAAGAACGAAGCATATCAGCGTAATGATGAACAGCGTCACCAACATAAGTAAAATTCTTTGCGCTGCGTATTTTAACATTATGTCCTCCAATCAATCGCAAAAAACGAATTATTTATAACATCTTTAAAATGGTCGTCCGAAACAGAGCTGTCCCTGCCCCA
>JAZQUE010000233.1:0-4285 GCA_045631145.1 Eubacteriales bacterium | reverse complement strand
CCATCCCCACCTACTCCATCACGAGAGACTTCGACTGGTCGGAGACAGAGAACAACAAGCTTCTCTTTGAGATGACCTCGAAGTACGGAACTCCCTACTTCTCTAACTACGTTAACAGTGATATGGAGCCGAGCGACGTTCGTTCGATGTGCTGCCGTCTCCGTCTCGACCTCAGAGAGCTTCGAAAGAAGTCAGGCGGCTTCTTCGGAAGCGGTGAATCGACGGGCTCTATCGGTGTCGTAACCATCAATATGCCGAGAATTGCTTATCAGTCGAACAACCCCGAGGAATTCTACAAGCGTCTTGACAAGATGATGGACATTGCGGCTCGAAGCCTTAAAATCAAGCGTAACGTCATCACAAAACTTCTCGACGAGGGACTTTATCCCTACACCAAGAGATACCTCGGCACCTTCAATAACCACTTCTCGACCATCGGTCTCGTAGGTATGAACGAGGCGTGTCTGAATGCTTCGTGGATAAGACGCGATCTCACGAACGCCGAGGCGCAAAGCTTCACCAAGGACGTTCTCAATCATATGAGAGAGAGACTTTCCGACTATCAGGAAATGTACGGCGACCTCTACAACCTTGAGGCTACTCCCGCCGAGTCCACCTCTTACCGTCTTGCAAAGCACGACCTCAAGCGCTTCCCCGAAATAATCACCGCAAGCGAAGCAGGTGACACCCCCTACTACACCAACTCCTCTCACCTTCCCGTTGGCTACACCGACGACGTATTTGAAGCCCTTGAAATTCAGGACGAGCTTCAGACGCTCTACACCTCGGGAACGGTATTCCACACCTTCCTCGGCGAAAAGCTTCCCGACTGGAAGGCGGCGGCAAACATTGTCAGAAAGATTGCCGAGAATTACAGACTTCCTTACTATACGCTCTCTCCCACCTACTCGGTATGCCGTAACCACGGCTATATGGCAGGCGAGCAGTTCAAGTGCGACAAGTGCGGTGCAGACACCGAGGTTTACAGCCGTATCACAGGCTACTACCGTCCCGTTAAGAACTGGAACGCAGGTAAGAGCAAGGAATATCAGGACAGAAAAGAATACGTACTCGCGACCTCTGTTATGAAGAGAACGGGCGCTCCCGTAGTTGACGCTTGTCCCTGCGGTTCTGCCGACGCCGAGCCCGAGGTAAAGGGTAAGGTTGCGGTAGCCGAAAGGTCGATTCAGCTATTCGCAACACAGACCTGTCCCAACTGTAAGATAGCGGCAAGCCTTCTCGAAAAGGCGGGCGTTGATTACGAAAAGCTCTTTGTCAACGAAAACGAAGAGCTCGCAAGAAGCTATGAGCTCAAGACGGCTCCCACTCTCATCGTCAGTGACGGCGAAAGCTACGAAAAGTATGCAGGAGTGCAGGAAATAAAGGCATTTATTAATTCGCTTTAAAAACCCAAACAAAGAGGACTTGAAAAGTCCTCTTTGTTTAATGAATATTGAAAATTGAATAATGAATAATTTTGGACAATTTGCCTTTAGGCAAATTTACAATTCATTTAAGATTTTCTGTGTTCGTTATTTAAAAACAGAGGTGTTTTATTAGAGATGATGTACTAACCGATAAAAGTATAGCGTTTGCCGCAAGAGTAATGAAGCTACATTCCTTTCTTGAAGACAAAAGTGAGTTTGTTGTATCAAAACAAATAGTTCGTAGTGGTACTTCTATCGGTGCAAACATAAATGAAGCAAATTATGCACAAAGCTCTGCCGACTTTATATCTAAATTACATATTGCACTTAAAGAGTGTGCGGAAACAGAGTATTGGATAAAACTACTTTCTATCACAAATTATATTTCAGATTCTCAAAAAGATTCCTTGTTATCCGACTGCCTTGAAATAAAGAAAATTTTAGTTGCTTCAATAAACACAGCTAAAAAGAATAACCCTGAAACATAAACAAAAAGAAAATTTTGCGTCAGCAAAATTAACCAAAATTCTTCAATATTCAATATTCATTATTCAATAAATTTTTAGGAGAAAACTATGACACACGACATTATCGTCATTGGTGCAGGACCTGCGGGTCTCACCGCCGCGCTCTACGGACTGAGAGCAGGAAAGAGCGTGCTTATACTTGAAAAGGGGGCGTTCGGAGGTCAGGCGACCTTCAGTCCCAAGATAGAAAACTACCCAGGAATGACGCAGATATCGGGAAGCGAGCTTGCCGACAAGATGGTAGAGCAGGTGCTTTTTCAGGGCGCAGACGTCGAGGTAGAGGAAGTGCGTGAAATAAAGCCAGAGGGAGAAGTAAAAAGGGTTATAACCGATATGGGAGAGCATCTTGCGAAGGCGGTAGTTATCGCAACGGGAGCCGAGCACAGAAGGCTTGGAGTAGACGGCGAAGACAAGTTTATCGGCGAGGGCATCTCCTTCTGCGCGGTATGCGACGGTGCTTTCTACGCAGGTAAGAAAATCGCCGTTATAGGCGGCGGAAACAGTGCTCTTCAAGAGGCTTTGTCTCTTTCGGAAATATGTGAAAAGGTCACTCTCGTGCAAAACCTCGCCTTCCTTACGGGTGAAAAGCGTCTTCAGGAGCTTGTCGAAAAGAAGGACAACATCGAGGTCATTCTCTCTCACACCGTTGAAAGAGTGCTCGGAGACGAGGCTTTCGAGGGTATCGTCATAAAGGGAGAGGCGGGTGAGACTACCCTTACTCTCGACGGAATGTTCGTCGCAATCGGACTCGTTCCTGCGGCGAAGGAATTCGCGAGTGTCACGAAGCTCGACGAGCGCGGATACATCGTCTCAAACGAAAAGTGTCTCACCGACACCGAGGGCGTTTTTGTCGCAGGTGACTGCCGTACCAAAGAGATACGACAAATTTCTACCGCCTGTGCCGACGGCGCAGTTGCCGCTCTTGCTGCAGTGAAGTATATAGAATCTAAATAAAAGAAAACGGCTTCGCCAGAAGCCGTTTTCTTCCTTTTGCGAGAGCAAAACTTTTTTGCAAAAAAGTTTTCTCTCGCGCTCTCTTTCAAAAAAACTTTTATACTTTTATTTTAATTTTCTTTTTTCTTTCGTTATTCCGAGAATATAATCTGCTGACACGTTATAAAATTTTGCGAGAAGCACAAGCTTTTCTCCGCTTATATCGGCTTTTCCCAATTCAATCTTACTGTATTGCTGTTGTGTTGTCTTTATCACCCTTGCAATCTCCGCTTGGCTTAAATCGCTGTCCTCACGCAAATCTCTTATTCTATACATCCTATCACTTCCTTTGCCCCGATTATATTACACAACTAAAAGGTGTATTGACATTTACACCTAATAGGTGTATAATTGCCATATATAGAAAATAAGGATGGCAGAATTATGAGAAAATATCACAGTAACAATCGTTCGGTTGGGGTAATAAAAGAATTCGATATGTTAAGCAGAATAGTAATTCCAAAAGAAATGCGCGACCGCTTCAATTTCGGGAAAGAGGTTGAGGTAGTGGCTACATCAGAGGGCGTTCTCATACGAAACCCCGAATGGAGACTTGTACGTGTTATAACAAAGACCGACGCCCCGTAAAAAGCTTTTGTCGGAAGTGACAATAATTTGTCGCTTCCGCTTCTTAATTTGTAGGGTTTCGAATATAAAAATCATTGACAAAAATCGGCTTATATGTTAAAATATTAACGTAATTTTCCCGTTCTGTAACTGACGGTAAGGCGAATTGACGCCGGGGAGCAGGACGGCATAAAAGCCGACCGTCTGGGCAGTCCCCGATTTTCGTGGGACTGCCCTGCTTATTTTTAAATTTCAAGGAGAGAAAAAGATGAAAAAGGTTGCTATTATCATTGGTTCTGACAGCGATATGCCGATTGCCGAAAAGGCGTTTAATACCTTAAAGGAGCTTGAAATTCCCGCAAGCGTTCACATCCTTTCGGCACACCGCACGCCCGACGAGGCAAGAGATTTTTCGAGAAACGCAAAAAAGAACGGCTACGGCGTAATTATTGCGGGGGCAGGTATGGCGGCGCATCTTGCGGGAGCTATTGCGGCGAACACCACTCTCCCCGTTATCGGTATTCCCATCAAGTCGGGTGACCTTGGAGGAATGGACGCACTTCTTTCAACAGTCATGATGCCCTCGGGCATTCCCGTTGCTACCGTTGCTATCGGCGGCGGCGCTAATGCGGCGATACTTGCGGCTGAAATTATTGCGCTCTCCGACGAGCGAATCGAAAAGAAGCTCGAGGAAAAGAGACTCGCAAACACAGAAACGGTTCTCGAAAAGAACCGCCTTGCAGAAGAAAAATTTAACTAAAAGATATAAGG
>JAZQUE010000232.1:0-1463 GCA_045631145.1 Eubacteriales bacterium | reverse complement strand
GGTCTGAAGACCGTGGGTAACCTCGATTACATTTGCACCGAGAATCTTCATTCGGGCAACGTTCGGAGCCTGCTTCTTTATATCGACAGAGCCCATATAGATATCACATTCAAGTCCGAAGTACGCCGCCGCAGTAGCAAGAGCAACGCCGTGCTGACCTGCGCCCGTTTCGGCGATAACCTTCTTCTTGCCCATATATTTAGCAAGGAGCGCCTCGCCCATACAGTGATTGAGCTTATGTGCACCCGAATGGTTTAAGTCCTCACGCTTTGCATAAAGCTGAACCTTACCGCCAAGCTTATCGGAGAGGCGTTCAAGGTGAGAGATGGGAGTAGGTCTGCCCTGAAATTCGTGACGGATACGGCGAAGCTCGGCAATAAACTTTCTCGACTGACAAATCGAGTAGTAAGCCTCGGTAATCTCTGCCATAGCGGCTTTGAGCTTATCGTCGATGTAAACACCGCCGTACTTTCCGAAATATCCGTTTTTATCGGGATAATTATTAAAATAGGTATCAAAATTAACGCCGTTGAGAATCATAAAAAAACCTCCTGAAAATAAAAAACTGTCCCTTTTTCGGGACAGAAAAATCTGCTATGCCACCCATGAAAGAAGACGCATACTATCATATGCACGTCACGCTAACGGTTGACCTCCGTCTCCCCTACTCAAAGTTCGGTTCGCCCTCCCGAGTCCATTCAACCCCTCCGCACTGTCGCAATCACACCGCCTGCGACTCTCTTTGAGCACTGAAAAAGGCATACTACTCTCGTTCATCGGTTTTATTTGGATAACTAATACTAACACACATTTTTTATTTTGTCAAGACAATTTTCAAGGGGGTGCTTAAAAACTCGAATAGAGTTTTTAAGCAGCCCCAAACCATAGGGGATAGGGAAAAAAGCTTCAGAATGGACAAACCGAAGCCCGTCGGCGTACAAAGGTACGGCAGAGGCGAGGTTTGTTCATAGTCAAAAACATATATTCCTTTGAAAGAAAACTCATTTTTGAGTTTTCTTCCTTTTTTTGTCAGAAATTTCAAAAGTCAAAACCGATTTTATTTTTCTCGTTTTTGACGGTCTGGACTTTTTTAACATCCCCTCTTTGTTCATTTATGCTTTTTTCTTGGTAATCGCTTTGATAAGAAAGAGTGTTGCAATCGTAATAACTGCGCCGATAGCAAGCATTATCCATGCGTTCTGGACGAAGCCTGCAACAACGTAGCAAACGAAGGAAATTGCCGCAACGGTCAAAGCGTAAGGAAGCTGGGTAGAAACGTGCTCTACGTGGTCACACTGTGCACCTGCCGACGACATAATAGTGGTGTCGGAGATGGGAGAGCAGTGGTCGCCACAAACAGCACCTGCAAGGCAAGCCGACATACCGATGGTAAGAAGAGCCGAGCCTTCGGGGAAGATAACGGTAACGATGGGAATGAGGATACCGAAGGTTCCCCAAGAAGT
>JAZQUE010000231.1:0-5422 GCA_045631145.1 Eubacteriales bacterium | reverse complement strand
TTGCCGTTTTCAATAATTACGTCGCCGTTTGCATCAAGGAAGCGGACTGTAACAGCGTCATCCTTACCTGTCTTTGTAAAGGCTGCGTACTCGATATACTGAGGATCAATAATGTTATGGGTTGTGCCGTAGTTTTCCCACGTAGTAGTCTTGGACATTTCGCCCTCTGCAACTGCAACGGGAATCTTAAGACCCCAGTTTTCAGTAGCAACTATCTGTGCAAAGGTCTGGGTATAGCCCCATACGTCGCCTGCAAGAGTAGAGGGAGAGGTCACCATCTGAATGGGCTGACCGGGCTTCTGTTCAACGGGCGCGATGTACATCTGCTCGTCGAGAGAGTTAGCGAAAAGCTGTGCAACCTGTGCTCTTGTGAGAACTGCGTCGCCTGCTACTCCGTCAAGTCCTTCGCCGAGGTCAAGGTCGATAAGAGCCTTAATTCTGACGTCGGTGGGCCAAAGCTCCGATTTGAAATCGGTGTAGCCGAGCATAGCGCAAACCATCTTGAGCGCTTCGTCGTAGGTTACGTTGCCTTCGGGCTTGAAGCTTCCGTCCTCGTAGCCGCCGACAATGTTCATGCCTGCGCACCAAGAGATGTAGCCCTTTGCCCAGCTGTTCTTCGCTACGTCGGGGAAGGTTACTACGCCTTCGCCTGCGTCAACCGAGGTGGTTGCGGTAACGTAAACGAGCTTTGCCATTTCGTCACGTCTGACGGGAAGGTCGGGTCTGAAGGTATTGTCTTCGTATCCGTGAATGATACCGTAGCTGGTCAAGGTGTCAATGGCTTTGTAGTGAAGAGTCTGTCCCGTTACGTCGGTGAAGGAATCAGCCGATACAACAAGAATAGAAACTGCAAGCATAGCCACAGCAAATATGACCGCTAAATAGCGCATACTTGTTTTCATTGAGAAAACCTCCTAAAAATCTTTTATGCTGTGTTTATTTCTGACCGCGTGCCTTACGCGCCAAATGTGTTGTGGATAACCTTATTGTAATTCGTTACTTCGCCGTTTTCGTCCTTCGAGTAGTCTACGGTGTAGTACTCAACGATAACAGATGAAACAACCTCTTCGCCCTTGTCGTTCTCATAAGTGAATACGAGAACTCTTACGTCGAGGCTCTGCTCTTCTGCAACCTCAAGAAGAGTTGTGAGAGCTGCGAAGTCGAGCTTCTTGTAAGCGCTCGTGGTATCCCCCGAGCTGAGCGTCCAAACGGTTGCCGATGCGAGAATTTCAACGCCTGCTGCGAACTTCGAGCCTTCTTCGGTGTAGATATAACTCTTTCCTTCGTGCGAGAATACGTCAACGAGCTTCGTTGCGGTAACGCTTTCAACGCCGAGAGCTACTACGCTTTCGGCAGTAATCTGAACGTAAACCTCGTTCTCTTCATCCCAAGCGTAGAGACCGCCTTTCTTTGTTGCAACAGCACCGTCTGCTACCGACTTTCTGGTGTCAAGTGCTTCGGTGTTTGCAAGGGTTGCCATATCCATAAAAGAATAAGAATAGTAAATCTTGTTGCCGTCTTCAACGAAGAGTTCCTTGTTGGGGTCTGCGTATGCATACTTGATAAGACGTCCGTCTGTTCTGAAGTCGGTCTTGGTTACAATTTCAACAAGCTTGTCCTTAATCATAGTTGCTACAAGTGTGTAGAATTCATCATTCTCGCCCTTGTAAAGATAGGTGTAGCCAACCGTTTCAGCTTCTTCAAACTCGTTCTTTATGTCATCCTTAGTATAAACGCCGAGGTAGAGGTGGTCGCCTGTTTCCTTGGGCTTATCGTAGGTGCAGTAAATAGCAGAAGCATCGTTCATTACAACTCTGCCATCGCCTGCTACGTTGAAAAATCTGAAATCTTTATTATAGGTAATCTTCACACCGGGCTCAAGAATCTTATACTCTGCATTGCTTGTATCCTTAAGGCTAAGAGTATATTTGCCCTCATCGTCTACAGCGTAAGAAACGAGTGTGTAGGGAGCACGAAGGTAGCCGTCAATTATATGCTCGTCCTTGCCGTATTCGAGCATAATCTCAGCGAGGTCATTTACCATCGAAAGCTCGGTTCCGTCTTCCTTAACGATGGTCTTGTCGGCATTGAGGTCAACCTTGGTTTCCTTGCCGTTTATTACGAGAACTGCGGTATATGCAGTAGTGTAGGTCTGCTTGATGGGGTCGAGTACGGGTACTGCGGGAGTGTTAACGTATGCAAGAACTGCAAAGTTCAGATCTCCTGCTTCTACCGTCTTTGCAGTAGAATAGAATACCTTACCGTCGTAAACGTAGAAATCGTATTCAACCGCGTTGCCGTCAGCATCCTTCGCTATAACGTCGGGGGTGAGAGCGATAGCAGGAAGATTTTCGAATACTTCCTTGTTAACTTCATATTCCTTACCGCCGAAGGTAATCTTGTTGTTACCGAACTTGGTAACAGAGGCGGTAATAGGCTCAATAACTTCAATTATTTCAACCTTGGGTCCGTCCTTCTTGAGAACAACAACGTCGTCCTCTGCAAGAGTAGCGGCGGAGGTGATAAGCTCGTTCTTAACGACATCATCTGCATCTGTGCCGTTTGTAAGGTTATCGAAGGTTGTATCGGCCTTACCGATAGCCTTAACAGTACCTACGATATAATAGGTATAGTTTACCCAGTCGTAGTCGCCGTCAGCGTCGCTGTCGCAAGCCTCGATAACGTATGCATAGTCATTGTCGGGCATTACGAGGGTTGCCTCGGCAACCTCGCCGTTTGCGGAAACGGTGAGCATCTTAACGGGCTTTTCTTCGGTGATTTCAACGCCGTTGATATAGTTCTTATTTTCCTTATCGGTAGTAAGCTTAACGTCATCGGTGTAAATAGACTTGATAGTCGTGCCGAGAACGTCTTCGCCACGATAGATTACGTTGACGCTCGCCTTGACGATTTCGTCAGTCTTACCTGCATATGCTTCAAGACCGAGCTCCTCAAGGGTAGCTTCACCGTAAGTGGAAAGAACGATCTCGTCCTTTTCATTTGTAGCAGAATATCCCGAAACGTAGAAGTTTTCGGTTGCTACAACCGTGTAGGGTGCTTCGTTGACACCCCAGACGTCTGTCTTGAGAGTCATAGGAATCTCAGTGCCGTAAGCGCCCTTCTTGGTCGTCTTCATATCAGCAGAGAATGCGTTGTAAACGATCTGCGCAATCTGTGCACGGGTAACGTAGTCGTCGCCCTTAACGCCGTCAAGGTTTTCACCGAGACCGAGCTGTGTGAGAGCAACCATTCTTACGTCGGTAGGCCAGAGGTTCGAGTCCCACTCTTTATATCCAAGTGCGCCTGCAACCATCTTGAGAGCCTGATTGTATGTAACGTAGTCGTTCGGGCCGAATTTACCGTTGCCGTAACCGCCAACGATGCCCGAAGCGGAGCACCACGAGATATAGCCCGCAGACCAATCGCCTGCAGGTACGTCTGCAAAGCTTGCCGTGCCTGCACCGGCATCGGTAAACGTAGTGCTGAGTGTGAAAATAATCTTCGCCATTTCGTCACGCTCAACCTTGTTATCAGGTCTGAGCGAGCCGTCTTCATATCCTCCGAAAACGCCGAGCTTAACGAGGAAGGAAAGAGCTTCTTCATTAGCTATTTTTTCGGCTTTTTCAGCGGAGGCTGTGAGAGCCGCACCTGCAATCATTAAAACTGCAAGGAGCAAACTTAAAAAGCGTACGCTTGTTTTCATAATGAAAACCTCCTAAAAATTTTTACCAAAGCTATAGTTATACTTTTCGGCATAATTATCATATCATAAAAGGCTTTCAAAAACAAGTCTTTTTTTGCAATAGAAAAATTACTGTGACAATTTTATGTATTTGAGAAAAACAAGTTGTTCATGTTGCACAACGCACACTGAACAGTTGGTTTTTCAGATGCAAAATGCAAAAAAACACGCTCTCCAAAATGGAGAGCGTGTTGTAATTAAGCTATTACTTAATTATACAGCTTCAGGGAAGAGGAGATCGTTTACAGAAACGAGTTCGCCGTCTTCATTCTCTTCGTAGATTTCTACGATGATAGACTCGATGTTGAACTTGTTGTCAACGTTAGCATCTTCGCTTCTTACGAGGATAGCATTAACAACGTAGTCAGTTTCGTTCTCTTCGTCATCGTTGTACTCAGCAACTGCATCAAGCATTTCTGCAAGTTCAGCTACAGAGAGAACCTTGTATACGTCGTATGCATCGTTGCCTTCTTCGTCATCGTAGAGACCCCAGATTGTGAGGTCAGCTGCGATAGCATCCATAGCACTGTCGTACTCAAGGAGGTAACCATCGTTTTCGATGATGTTCTTAAGTTCAACATACTTGAATGTGTCTCTATCGGTTACTTCAGCAAGAGCACCGTCTGCTGTCCAACCGTAGAAGTTACCTGCAACAGTTTCAGCAGCTTCAGCGATTGTCTTTTCGCTAACTACAGGAGCAGCGTTTTCAATCTTTTCGTTGTCAAGGAATGTGTACTCGTAGTACTTGTCACCTTCGTCATCAACAACAACGTTGCTGTTTTCGGGAGCGTAAAGAACGAGAGTACCATCCTTGGTGTATGTGATAACGTTTTCATCAGCAGCAGCTTCGATTTCGCCATCTACAAATGCAGCAAGAAGAGTATATGTCTTTGCTGTCTTGTTTTCTACAAGATATGCCTTGCCGTTAAGAGCCTTAGCGTCGAAGGACTTAGAAGTGATAGTAGCCTTATCGTAAGCACCGATGTGCTTGAATGAACCTGTAGCAGTCTTCTCATAAGTGTAGAAGATTACAGAGTTGTCATCAAGAACAACCTTGTTGTTACCGCCTACAGTGTAGAGCTTCTTGTCAGCGTCGTATTCGATAGTACCAGTAACAAGAGAATCGTTTTCGCCGAATGTCTTGTTAAGAGTGATAACTGTGATGCCATCCTTGTCTGTTTCGTAGCCAGCTACAAGAGCATAAGCGTAAACAGGCTGAGAACCGGTATCGTTAACCTTGTATGCATCAAGTGCCTGTGCTGCAGTAAGCTCGCTTTCACCATCAATGATTGCAGTTCCTTCAGCAGGAAGAGTAACCTCTACTTCCTTACCGTCAACGATAAGAGTAGCAGTGTAAGCTGTGTCGTATGTCATTGTTGCGTTGTTAAGTTCGCCATCTTCGTTCTTAGCAACTTCCTTAAGGATTGCAAAGTTGTACTCAGAAGCTGTCTTGATCTTGTCAGCAAAAATGATTTCGCCATTGTAGATGTAGTAGCCTGTAGCATTCTTTGCACCAAGCATAGCATCAGTTACGTTAACTGCAGATACACCTTCAAGAGAAGGTTCGCTGTACTTAACCTCACCAACGTTTGCAAGAGTTACCTTACCAGCAACAGAGTTAAGCTTTGTAGCGTATGTTTCAACGGGAGTAACCTTTTCTGCGTATACGATGTCGCCAAG
>JAZQUE010000230.1:0-1784 GCA_045631145.1 Eubacteriales bacterium | reverse complement strand
TTGGCTCACAGAACGACATGGCTACGATCCGACTTCCTTTTCGTTGGGCGCCCATTCTGCATATATTTCTTCAAACTTTACTATTTCTTCGGTTATCTCGGTACTCGGTGTGCCGGGATAAGACGATACGACGTTAACGCCCGCTTCATAAGCGCCTCGCGCAACTGCCGCATTTCCAAGCAGTAATTTCTTCATTTTTTTCTCCTTTATTTTATCTCGTTTTGCTTTTTAACGAGGCTTTCTCCGCAGTATATCTTCCTGAGCTTCGGCTTTTCGATCTTGCCCGTAGGGTTACGGGGTACGTCACTGAAAATTATCTTATGGGGACGCTTATATCTCGGAAGGTCAAGGCAGAAGTCCTCAATCTCCTCCTCGGTGAGCGTCATTCCCTCTTTTGCCTGAATTATAGAGGCGGCAATCTCGCCGAGTCTTGCATCGGGAAGTCCTATTACCGCAACGTCGCTTATTTTCTCGTGACGGCGGAGGAAGTCCTCAATCTGTACGGGATAAAGGTTTTCACCACCCGAAATGATAACGTCCTTCTTTCTGTCAACGAGCCAGATAAAGCCGTCCTCGTCCTCCTCTGCCATGTCTCCCGTAAAGAGCCATCCGTCGGAGAGCACCTCTGCGGTTGCCTTTTCGTCCTTGTAATAGGCGGTCATAACACCTGGGCCCTTGACTGCAAGCTCGCCCACCTCGCCACGCTTTACTTCATTTCTATTTTCGTCTACAATCTTGGTCGCCCAGCCGTAGCCTGCACGTCCGATAGCGCCGACCTTGTGCTCGTTTTCAACGCCGAGGTGAACGCAGCCCGGGCCGATAGACTCGGAAAGTCCGTAGTTGGTGTCGTATGCGTGGTGAGGGAAATAACCCTTCCAGCGCTTTACGAGGCTTGGGGGAACGGGCTGTGCGCCGATGTGCATAAGACGCCAAGCCGACAAATCGTAGTCCTCAAGCTTTATATCTCCTCGCTCAATAGCGTCGAGAATATCCTGCGCCCACGGTACGAGAAGCCATACTATCGAGCATTTCTCCTCGCTTGCAACCTGCATTATCCATTCGGGCTTGATACCGTTGAGGAGAACCGCGCGTCCTCCGACGAGGAAGGAGCCGAACCAATGCATCTTCGCACCCGTATGATAGAGGGGCGGAATGCAGAGGAAAACGTCGTCCTTGGTCTGCGAGTGATGATTCTGCTCGGTCATTGCAGCGTGCATGAGGGAGCGATGCTTATGTATAATAGCCTTGGGGAAGCCCGTCGTACCCGACGAGAAGTAGATAGCCGCATCGTCGTCGTCGGTGAGCTTCACCTTCGGAGACTTCGAGGAGCAGTAGCCCACCAGCTCGTCGTAGTCCTCCGCAAAGGTAGGACAGTCCTCTCCGACGTAAAGCCAGGTCTTTACCTTCTTTGCCTTATGGCATATTTCCTCTACTCGTCCCGTGAACTCGGGGCCGAAGACGAGAACGTCGGCGTCGGCAAGGTCGAGACAGTACTTTATCTCGTCTGCCGTATAACGATAGTTGAGGGGTACTGCCATTGCGCCCGATTTAAGCGCGCCGAAGTAGACGGGAAGCCATTCGAGGCAGTTCATAAGAAGAATTGCCACCTTGTCCCCCCTCTTTACTCCTCTTGAGAGAAGAAGGTTAGAAAAGCGGTTAGCCTTGCAGTTGAAGTCCTGCCAGCTTATCTCTTTTCTGTACACCTCACGGGAGTTGGTCTCGATAAGAGAGTACTCTCGCCACGAGGTGCGCTGTCTTTCAAACTTGGGGTTTATCTCAACGAG
>JAZQUE010000229.1:0-3872 GCA_045631145.1 Eubacteriales bacterium | reverse complement strand
CCCCGGTAACACCCGGTAAGGAAGAGGATATCTGGACAGACTTCCACTAAAAAATTAGCGGTCTTGCAAATTGCAGGACCGCATTTCTTATTGTTTTTTGAGCTTTTTCTTTATTTTCAGAAGCGTTCTTCCCATAGGAAGCTCGAGTATTTCCTCGTCGGAAAAAGTCATTGAGGTCAGGAGAAGAACTCCGTAAACTATAATCGCAAAGGGGAGTGAAAAGACGAGCGAGAGGAGCATACTTTTCGTAAAATGCAAAACTGACTGATATAGAGCAGAAGTTGCAATTCCCATAAACAGAGCGTAAACGAGAGGGTAAATGACGGGATATTTTAGCTTCATAACGTACCCCGTTTTCTCTTTAAGCGTTGCATAGTTGAGTAGTGCGATTACCAGCGGGAAGGCAAGGTCTGCTATAAGTCGTGCGTATACTCCAAGGTCGGTAAACTTCAAAAGCGAATAAAAGAGAGTTATATGGAAAATAAAAGAAATAAAAGCGTTGAGTACAGGTGCTCTCATTCTTCCGCTGCCCTGAAGAACCGAGGTGGTAATTATCGAAAGAGAGTAGAAAACACAACCGAGTGAGCCGAATTCGAGAAGAGTGATTGCCGTTTCACGATAGGTCACAAGGCTCGGGAAAAGAAGTGTCATAATAGGGCGAGCAAGAATTGCAAGTCCACCCGCCGACGGAATAGTTATCGCCATAGTGAGCTTGATAACGGCATCTGTCTTTTTGTGTTTTTCCTCCGTGTTACCCTTTGTGTGAAGGTCTACTATTGTGGGAAGCGTCGCTGAGGCAAGCGCCGTGGATATTGCGATGGGTAGGTTTACGAGCCCCGTATACTGCGTGTTGAACACTCCCTGAAGGGAAGATATTACCGATTCCTCGTAGCCTTTTAGAATTAATAAATTGCCGAACAAAAGGTCGTCCACCGTAAAGCTTATCTGGAAAACCGTCTGGCTCAATATGATAGGAAACATCGTGAGAAGAATTTCTTTGTAGGTGTACGCTCTCTTCTCGATAGGGGATAAGTCTTTATTTAAGGTTTTCTTTAAAGCGCCCATTCTCGACGAAAAGAAAAGAGTAAGCATAACGAGTGCACCGAAAGCACCTGCAAGAGTTCCCATCGTTGCGCCCGCCACACCAATTGATGCCGAGCCGTAGCTTTTTATAAATATAGAGGTCGCAAAAATGCTGACGCCTGCATTAATTATTTGCTCGACGATTTGCGAAAGCGCCGTCGGCACCATATTCGAATGACCTTGGAAATATCCTCTGAAAACGCCGAGAAGCGCAACCACGAAGGTAGTGGGAGCGAGCACAAGAAGCGGATATTTAAGTCCTGTCCTGCCGTATAGCGCCTCAAGCCACTCTGCTCCAAAGAATAAAACTGCAAACGCCGTAAGTCCCGCAATAGTCGCAAAAAGAAGAGCCCGCTTAAATACGGTATAAGCGTTTTTTTCTTCCCCTTTCGCCACTCTAGAGGATATTATCTTTGAGAGTGCAAGAGGGAGACTGTACGACGAAAGGGTGAGCGCAACGTTGTAGATACCGAAGGCAACCGAGTAGATACCATTTCCTTCTTCGCCCAGCATATTCGCCATAGGTATTCTGTAAATGAAGCCTATTATTTTTGTAATTATACCCGCAAATGCAAGGATAGCGCCCTGCATTACAAAGGAAGTCTTTTTTTCGTTCATAAAACACCTCAACGGGTTAATGATATCACTTTTTTAATTAACTGTCAAGAAATGCTTTTCGACAAATGACGCTCATTCCAATGATAATTGGTGAAATAAGGCGTTACCTTCGCGACAACAATATGATAAGAGTCAGCCGTTCTGTGAGAGATACCGCCTATAAAGCGCTTGCCGCAAAAGAAAAGCTTAATACAGAGCTTTCGAGAGAGGCAACCCTTGAAGAAATCTGCGCCGAGGTAAACCGACGTGCAAAGCTTGAGGCAGAGGAAAAAGAAAGACTTGAGGGAGTAAAATACGAAGCCACTCTTTATACCGAAAAAATGATTTCCGACGCCCTTGATGCCGTCGTCGCTCCCGTGTCACTCTATGAGCCTGTCTATTCGGATAACGGCGACTCAATTTATATTATGGATCAGGTCTGTGACAATAAAAATAACGATGCCCTCTGGACAGAGAGCATCGCAATTTCCGAAGCGATGAAAAAGCTTTCGGAGAGGGAAAACAAAATTATAAATATGCGCTTTTTTATGGGAAAAACGCAAATGGAGGTAGCCGAGGAGGTAGGAATAAGTCAGGCACAGGTCTCCCGACTTGAAAAAGGTGCGCTTGAAAGAATAAAGAAAAATATTTAAAAAATAAGGAACATCAAAAGATGTCCCTTAAAACGCTTATTCTTTATCTTCTGCTTTGGGCTCTTCCTTTTTAGACTTTACTTCGGGAGTAGGAGCTTCGGGACGGGGCATGGGGTTAACTATCTCTCTTACCGCCCAACGATAAATCTTGAGCTTGGTTCTGTCCTTGTTGATTTCGAGAGTGAGTATATCCTCCTTGATGGAGCATACTCTTCCGATGATACCGCCGTTAGTACAGATTTCGTCGCCTATCATAATGCTGTTACGCATATTTGCGATTTCTCTTTCCTGCTTCTTCTGCGGTCTTATCATAAAGAAATACATTACCGCGAAAAGAACGACCATCATTATTATCATCGTAGTGCCGCCGCCTGCACCTGCGGTAGTTGCCGCCGCAGCTTCAAAAAAATTAATCATTTAAATTTCCTCCAAAATTACAATTATGTGAATATTATACAGTACCAAACTACAAAAAGTCAATAGACAAATTGCAAATCAAAAAATCTGCGCAATAATTATTCCCGCAAATACGAGTGCCGAGCCGATAAGCTCGGGAAGAGACATAGACTGATGAAGAATGATCCACCCCGCAAGAGTAGCAAAAACCGATTCAAGACTCATAATTAAGGTTGCAAGCGTCGGAGGAGTATATTTCTGTCCGACGATTTGTAGAGTGTACGCAACTCCCGACGACATAATACCGGTATAAAGGATGGGAACAGAAGCAAGCTTTATGTCGTGAAGCGTCGGCTGTTCAAAGAAAATCATCATTATCGAAGACAAAACCGCACAGGTGAAAAACTGTATGCAGGAAAGCTTCACCCCGTCGGTGACAGGGGAAAATCTGTCGATAACAAGTATATGCCCCGTAAACGCTACCGCACAGCAGAAAAGGTATATATCGGACGTTTCGAGCACAAAGCCTTCCTTTACGCAGAGAAGATACATTCCGACGGTTGCGAGTAAGACCGCGAGCCAGACCGTCGCCTTCGGCTTCTTTTTCATAAAAATTCCCGCAATCGGCACGAATATTATGTAGAGCGCCGTAATGAAGCCCGCCTTACCGGGAGAGGCACCGTTTTCAATACCGAGCTGTTGAAGGGATGACGCGACGGTGAGCGCAATACCGCAACAAATACCGCCTATAAAAAGCGTTTTTTTGTCCTCCTCTCTTTTTTTTATCTTCGACATAACGAAAATAACGGGAAGGAGAACGAGTGCGCCTATAAAATTTCTTATGGCGTTAAAGGTGAAGGAGCCGACGTTAGAGAGTCCGACCGACTGTGCAACGAATGCGGTTCCCCAGATAAGAGCTGCCGTAAGAAGAAAGATACTGCCCTTTGCGTTTTTCATAAAAAACCTCCGTGTAGTTTCAACCTCGATATTTTAACACAAAAGGCAAATATTTGCAATATTATGTTGCAAATATTTGCTATTTAAGTAAAATAAAAGACAAAAGAATTGACTTTTATTTTTTGTTGTAATATAATTTATAATAAAATAAATAATATAAAGGAGAATTGTGCAATGAAAAAAATT
>JAZQUE010000228.1:0-8463 GCA_045631145.1 Eubacteriales bacterium | reverse complement strand
CATGAAGAGATGCGATGATGTTCTTGATGTCTGCAACTGTCTTGCCCTGAGCCTTAGCGAGAGCCTCGATATCCTTTTCTTCTGTGGGAACGAACTCATGAAGAGGAGGATCAAGGAATCTGATAGTAACGGGGTTACCTTCAAGAGCAACGTAGAGCTCCTCGAAGTCCTTCTGCTGATAAGGAAGAATCTTTTCAAGAGCTGCTTCTCTCTCTTCAACGGTATCTGCGCAAATCATTTCTCTGAATGCGGCAATTCTCTCTGCCTCGAAGAACATATGCTCTGTACGGCAAAGACCGATACCCTCTGCGCCAAGCTCACGAGCCTTCTTTGCGTCTCTGGGTGTATCTGCGTTGGTTCTTACCTTGAGCTTTCTGTACTTGTCTGCCCAAGCCATAATTCTTCCGAACTCACCTGCGATGGTAGCGTCAACAGTTTCGATGATGCCGTCGTAGATGTTACCTGTCGAACCGTCGATGGAGATGAAGTCGCCCTCACAGAAGGTCTTGCCTGCAAGCTCGAACTTCTTGTTCTCTTCGTCCATCTTAATTTCTCCACAGCCCGAAACGCAGCAGGTACCCATACCACGAGCAACAACGGCTGCGTGAGAGGTCATACCGCCTCTTACTGTGAGGATACCCTGAGCTGCCTTCATACCCGTAATATCTTCGGGAGAGGTCTCAAGTCTTACGAGAACTACCTTCTCGCCTCTTGCCTTCCAAGCCTCTGCATCGTCAGCGGTAAATACTATCTTACCGCAAGCGGCACCGGGAGAAGCACCGAGACCCTTGCCGATGGGAGTAGCAGCCTTGAGAGCCTTCGCATCGAACTGAGGATGAAGGAGAGTGTCGAGGTTTCTGGGGTCGATCATTGCAACAGCCTCTGCCTCGGTCTTGTGTCCCTCGTCAACGAGGTCACAAGCAATCTTGAGAGCAGCCTGTGCAGTTCTCTTACCGTTTCTGGTCTGAAGCATATAGAGCTTCTCGTTTTCAACGGTGAACTCCATATCCTGCATATCGTGATAGTGGTTTTCAAGAAGAGCGCAAACCTCTGTGAACTGCTTGTATGCAGCAGGGAATTTGTCAGCCATTTCCTGAATTTTCATAGGTGTACGAACACCTGCAACAACGTCCTCGCCCTGAGCGTTCACAAGGAACTCACCCATAAGCTTCTTTTCACCCGTTGCAGGGTCACGCGTAAATGCAACACCCGTACCGCAATCGTCACCCATATTACCGAATGCCATTGCCTGTACGTTAACTGCTGTACCCCAAGAATAAGGGATATCGTTGTCACGGCGGTATACGTTAGCACGGGGGTTGTCCCAAGAACGGAATACTGCCTTTACTGCGCCCATAAGCTGTTCCTTGGGGTCAGAGGGGAAATCTGTGCCAATCTTTGCCTTATATTCAGCCTTGAACTGCTCTGCAAGAGTCTTAAGGTCGGAGGCGTCAAGCTCGATGTCCTGAGTTACGCCCTTTTCTTCCTTCATCTTGTCGATAAGCTCTTCAAAGTACTTCTTTCCAACTTCCATAACTACGTCGGAGTACATCTGAATAAATCTTCTGTAGCAGTCATAAGCCCATCTTGCGTTGCCTGACTTCTTTGCAATAACCTCTACAACCTCTTCGTTGAGACCGAGGTTAAGAATAGTATCCATCATACCGGGCATGGATGCTCTTGCACCCGAACGAACCGACACGAGAAGGGGGTTTTCCTTATCGCCGAACTTCTTGCCCGTGATAGCTTCCATCTTTGTAATATTTTCCATGATTTCAGCTTCAATCGCAGGATTGATTTTTCTGCCGTCCTCATAGTACTGTGTACATGCTTCAGTTGTGATTGTGAAGCCCTGAGGTACGGGGAGACCGAGGTTGGTCATTTCTGCAAGGTTTGCACCCTTACCGCCGAGAAGCTCACGCATTTTACCGTTTCCTTCGGTAAAGAGATAAACATACTTCTTGTTCATTTGTTTCCTCCTAAATTTTGTTTTGCATAATAGTATAACACAAAGGGGTTAATTTTTCCATATATATACTGTTTATTCATAAAAATTTAACAATTAAAGGCGATTTCAAAGAGCTCTTTATTACGCTCGTGGCGGTTTAAAAGATAATTATAGCCGAAAACCGCCTCGAGACCCGTCGCCTGACGGTACTCATAGCGGGAGACGCTTTTGGGTGTATTCTGGGCTTTCGTGTTTTTGCCACGTCGGTACACGTCCCTTTCCTCCTCGGTAAAGTGTGGCTCTATTTTTTCAAGCGCCTTCACCTGAGCGGCGGCGGTAACAAAGGCGAGCGCCTGACGGTTTGCCTCCGACGTACCCTCGGGCACTGTGAAAAAGAGCCTTTCGCGGACGAAAAGCTCCCACACGGAGTCACCGAGATACGCGAGCATCAGACTGTCGGCTGTTTTTGGGTCAAACATATCTTAAATTCCTTTCAATCGGTAAAGCTTGAAATAAGGAGTGAAACGTACTCCATAAAAAACGCTACGAATATCGGAAATATAAAGCAAAGGAGAATCTTCGAGTAATATATTCTATCCGAGAGAGAAAGCTTCAGGGGGTTCCAGTGGAAGTTTTCTCCGCCGTCGTGAGCCTTGCCTTCCTTGAGAGCTTTATAATACTTCTTTTCGTATTCGCCGTCAACTATTGCGGTAGAGGCGCCGTTGACGAGAAAAAAGAACCCCGCAAGGATAAAGCCTATCACAAGATAAGATATCGTCACAATTTTCTGAAAGAGCATATTCTGAAAGAAAATGGGGAGAAGATATATTCCTGTTTCTACAATGAGGGCGGAAAGCATTATGAAAAAAGTTTTTTTCTTCGATAGGTACTTCACGGCTTACTCCTTTTATTTTGGTTGTTTCTACCGACAGTTTAGCAGAAAAGCAGATAAAGTTCAAGTACAAAAGGTAAACTTTTCATAAACTTACCCCTTTACACTACTTGATTTTTGACGTAATATATGATATTATTATTTGTAACTATCTTTAAATAAAGGAAGTGAGAAAAGTGGGAAAAGTTATTATGATAGCCTCTCTCAAGGGCGGTGTAGGTAAAACTACCCTTGCGGCTTCCCTTTCCTACTGTCTCTCGAAGATGGGACACAAGACGGTTGCCGTCGATATGGACTTCGGCGTAAGAAGCCTCGATATCGCCCTCGGACACGAAAATTCGGTGTCACCAAGCTGCTTTGACGTAATTACGGGAAAGGCGTCGCTCGGGCTTGCGCTCGACCCCGACGACAGAAACGATAACCTCTACTTCGTCTCTGCTCCTATGAACGTCGATATCACCTATGACACCGAGGTCACGGCAAAGCTCTTCGAAAAGTTTCTCACCGACCTAAAAAGAGAGTTCGACTACGTTATTCTCGATATGGCGGCAGGCACGGGCAAGCTTCTCGACCTCGCAAGCGAAAGCGGGGCGGTAGACGAGGCGTTTATCGTATCTACTCAAAATGCGGCGTCGGTAAGAGCCGCCGAAAAGCTGGGCTCGACACTTCTGACGAAAAGCGTGAGAGAAATAAGGCTTATCATAAACTCCTTTGACCCCGAAAGAGCAGGCAAGGACGATTACGTCAGTATTATGGACGTAATCGAGCACTCGTCGGTAACCTTAATGGGCGTCGTGGTCTACGACAAGAGAGTCGAAAGGCTTTTGTCGGCGGGAAAGACGGCGTCTGAGGATAAGCGCTCGAAGGCAGGAATCGCCGTCAATAATATAGCGAGAAGAATATGTGGCGAAGCGGTCATTTTGCTTGATAAAATCATACCCAAAAACAAAAGATCGAAATACTATTAAGGAAAAAGAAAGGATAAGGTTCTATGCAAATCGCAATAATGGCTCACGAGAAGAAAAAAGAATTGATGACACAGTTTTGTATTGCTTACTGCGGAATACTCAGCCGTCACGAATTATGCGCGGCGGGAAGCCTCGGAAAAGCCGTAGAGGATGCCACGGGACTCAAAATGGAGCTCCTTCTTATGTCCGAGCACGGCGGTGTTCAACAGATTGCATCGAAAATATCCTATAATGAAATAGACCTTTTTCTCTACTTCAGAGACAGAGACGACCTCGATTTCTCGAGCGACAGCGACGAGGAGGAGATACTCCGCCTCTGCGATAGCTATAACGTCCCATACGCGACCAATATCGCTACCGCAGAAGCTCTCATTATGGCACTCGAGCGAGGCGACCTTGACTGGAGAATGCTGGTCAAGTAAACGGAGTTTACTTGACGAATTATGAATGCAGAGGGCAGAATGCAGAATTAAGGATAATTTGCCAGAGGCAAATTTACTTTCATTATATTTTGCTTTCAGCAAATAAATATTTGATAAAAAATAAATGAAAATTCGGCATCGCCGAATTTAACCGCAATTCTGCATTATGCATTCAGCATTCTGCATTATTGTGAATAACTTAAGGAGGTTTTCGAAGTATTTTTTCGCAAGACGAGGCGTCGAGAAATCTTTGAAAAACTCAAAATAAATTAACTATAACTTAAGGAGGTTTTTTCGAAGAAATTTTGCGTAAGACGAGGTGTCAAGGACGACACAAGGACGGCTTACAAGACCGTAAGCCGACGAAGCGGAGGACGACGACAACGAAGTATTACACGAAATTTCAAAGAAAAAAAACGATGATACAGAAGCAAAGAGGTACCATAGACATTCTTCCGGGTGAGAGTGAAGTATGGCAGTGGATGGAAGAAAAAATAAAGAAAACGGCGAGCCTTTACGGATATAGCGAAATAAGGCTGCCGACCTTTGAATCGAGCGAGCTTTATAAGAGAGGCGTGGGCGAGACGAGCGACGTCGTTCAGAAGGAGATGTACTCCTTTGAGGACAACGACAAGAGAAGCATTACGCTTCGCCCCGAGGGTACGGCGGGAGTTGTAAGAAGCGTTATCGAAAACGGTCTTGCTTCGGGCGCTATGCCACTTCCCCTTTACTATCTTATATCCTGCTTCCGCTACGAGAAGCCCGAGGCGGGAAGGTCGAGAGAATTCTATCAGTTCGGCGTAGAGCAGTTTGGTGCAGAAAACCCTGCAGCCGACGCTAACGTCATTTCGCTTGGCTACGATATTTTCAAGAACCTCGGCTTAGAGGTAAGTCTTGAGATAAACTCTATCGGATGCCGTCATTGCCGTCCCATTTATCACAAGGCGCTTCACGACTATTTCGAGTCCTGCAAGGACGACCTTTGCGAGACCTGTCTCGACAGACTTGACAAGAACCCTCTCAGAATACTCGACTGCAAGAGCCCCGTATGCTCGGAATATGCGAAGAACGCACCGAAAACCGTTGACTACCTCTGCCCCGACTGTAAGAAGCACCTTGAGGAGCTTCAGGCTTATCTTGACGCGGCAGGTATCAAATATAATATTAACCCCAAGATAGTAAGAGGTCTTGACTATTATCAGCGTACCGTTTTCGAGTTTATCTCGGAGGATATCGGCTCGAAGAGCACGATATGCGGAGGAGGACGCTACGACGGACTTGTCGAGGAGCTTGGCGGACCGAGGCTTCCGGGTATCGGCTTTGCAATGGGACTCACCCGTGTAATGCTTGCTCTGAAGGCGGCGGGAAAGATACCCGAATTCGACACCTCTCCTATTCTTTATATCGCGTCTATGGGAGATAAAGCAAGGCTGAAGAGCTTCGAAATGTCGCTCGCCTTCAAGAAATACGGTCTGAACGTCACCTTCGACCAGGTTGGCAGAAGCCTCAAGGCGCAGATGAAATACGCCGACAAGACGGGTGCTAAGTTCTCACTCGTGCTTGGTGACAGTGAGCTTGAAACGGGCAAAGCAGTTCTTAAGAATATGAAGAACGGCGAAGCGGTTGAGGTGGATATAAACGACACCGAAGGCATCGTTAATATAATGCAGAATTTATGAAAAGAGGTAAAAAAATAAATGTATAGGACAAAATACTGTGCCGAGTTTACTGAAAACGACATTGGCGCAAGAGCTAAAGTATGCGGATGGGTACAGAAGCAGAGAGACCTCGGAACTCTTATTTTCATTGATTTGAGAGACCGCACCGGTATAATTCAGCTTGCATTTGACGACAAGACCGAAAGAGAATTTTTCGAAATTGCAAAGAGTGCAAGAGCAGAGTACGTTCTTGCGGCAGAGGGTGTTATAAGAGAAAGAGGCGAGGGTGCCGTCAACCCCAATATGAAGACGGGAAGCCTTGAGCTTTACGTTGACAGACTCGAGGTTCTTTCGGCGGCAGAAACACCTCCCTTTGAAATAAAGGAGGAGACCGACGTTAAGGAGGAGCTTCGTCTTAAATACCGTTACCTCGACCTTCGCCGTGCACCTCTTCAGAGGAATATGCTTGTTCGCTCGAAGGTTGCAAGGCACACGAGAGAATACTTCGAGGACAATGGCTTTATCGAGATTGAAACCCCCGTTCTCATCAAGTCTACCCCCGAGGGTGCGAGAGACTATCTCGTTCCCAGCCGAGTACACCCCGGCTCGTTCTACGCTCTCCCCCAGTCTCCTCAGCTTTACAAGCAGCTTCTTATGCTTTCGGGCTTCGACAGATACATTCAGATTGCAAAGTGCTTCCGTGACGAAGACCTTCGTGCCGACCGTCAGCCCGAGTTTACACAGATAGACCTTGAGATGTCCTTCGTTGACGAAAATGACATTATGTCGATGGTGGAAGGCTTTATTGCCTCCCTTTTCGACAAGGTGCTCGGCGTTAAGGTCGAGCTTCCTCTCAAGAGAATGAGCTGGGACGAGGCGATGAACCGCTACGGCTCGGACAAGCCCGACCTTCGCTTCGGCTTTGAAATCTGTGACCTTTCGGAAATACTCAAAGGTAGCGAGTTCAAGGTGTTCGGCGGTGCTATTTCGGAGGGCGGCTCGGTAAGAGCTATCAACGTCAAGGGAGGAGCCGACAAGTTCTCCCGCAAGGAAATCGACAAGCTTACCGATTTCGTCAAGACCTATCGTGCAAAGGGTCTTGCCTGGTCGAAGTGGGCAGACGAGATTTCCTCGTCGTTCGCTAAGTTCCTTACCGAAGACGAAATAAAGGCTATTTACGCAAAGGCAGAATTTGAAAAGGGCGACCTTCTTCTCATCGTTGCCGACAGTAAAAACAAGGTTGTATTCGACTCGCTCGGCGCACTGCGCTGCGAGGTTGCCGAAAAGCTCGGTCTTCGCGACAAGAATAACTTTAAATTCCTTTGGGTTACAGACTTCCCGATGTTCGAGTACTCGGAGGAGGATGACCGCTACGTTGCGATGCATCACCCCTTCACCGCGCCTCGTGAAGAGGATATTCAGTATCTCAAATCTGCTCCCGACAAGGTTTACGCAAGAGCGTACGATATCGTTCTCAACGGTACCGAGCTTGGCGGAGGCTCTGTGAGAATTCACCGTCAGGACCTTCAGGCGAAGGTTTTCGACGCACTCGGACTTCAGCCCGACGAAATTGAGGTCAAATTCGGCTTCTTACTTGAAGCCTTCAAGTACGGCGCACCCCCTCACGCAGGTCTCGCCTTCGGTCTTGACCGACTCGTCAGCCTTATGCTCGGCCTCGACGCCATTCGTGACGTCATCGCCTTCCCCAAGGTGCAAAACGCTTCCGAGCTTATGACGCAGTGTCCGTCGGAAGTTCCCGAAAAGAGCCTTGACGAATTAGGCATTAAAATTAAATAGTGTTATTTATGAGGGAGAGCTTTTTATAAAAGCTCTCCCTCAAGCTCCCACGAAAACTATATTAAAAGCCTTCCCGAAAAATCGGGAAGGCTTTTTTGTTAAAACAAATATGTGGCTATCTCTTCTTCACTTATCTTCTCGGTTTCTATACCGATAAATCTTAAAATATCACTGCTTTCGACTTCTTCAAAGAGATAAACAACTCTCTTAGCGGGGCTGATAGAGGCATAATCGGAATAGAAAATGAATGATATTTTATATACGTTTCCTTCTTTTTCGTGCTTCTCAAATTGGTGTACGGTTGACAAAGCTCCGTGCCCACAAGACATATTATAGTAAGTTTTTCCATCAACTTCTGTCTTTTTTGAGTCAAGTTCTTTTTTTATTATCGGATAGGAATTTATATCCTCTATGCCGAATCTGTCGGAAAGATACTTTAAAAACACTTCATATTCAAGAAACTCGTACCCATAGGACGCAAGATCGAGGCAGGTATGCTGTGCAAGGTGGAAAACGCTTTCCTCGTTATGCTTTTTTACATCAGAAATTTTATTTACAAATCCCAACTGGATTGCTCCACTGTCAACAAAGTGAAAAGCATCGTTGACCTTTTCGTCTTTCGAAATCTCGGCTTTCGGAAGAGAAAGATTTTTGATAAGAGTGTCAGAGCTTCCGAAAAACGACACCACCGAAAGATAAGGACTTTCTAAAATATGAAGAAGATACTCGTGCTCTCCTACGGGAAAGGCGGGGCTTTCGCTTTCGTAAACCTTTAGCC
>JAZQUE010000227.1:0-3614 GCA_045631145.1 Eubacteriales bacterium | reverse complement strand
CCTTGGCTCACAGAACGACATGGCTACGATCCGACTTCCCGTTAACCCCCTCGATTACGTCAGCTTTAACTAAAAAGAAACCCGTGAAATTTCACGGCTTTCTTTTTCTCTTGTCAATAAAGCTCTGCAAAATAATCTCTGCCGAGACTGTATCAACGATATCTCTTTTTTTCGATTTTTTTGTACCCGACATAAGCATATAGGAATATGCCGAAACGGTAGTACAGCGCTCGTCGGAGGTCTCTATCGGAAGGTCGGTGAGCGTCTTTAAAATCTCGATAAAGGCGAGAGTGTTTTCCACTCTGAAGCCCCTCGTTCCGTCCATATTGAGAGGAAGTCCGACGACTATCATCTCCGCACCCTCGTCCTTTGCAATCTGTGCCGATATTTCCGCCGCCCCTCGCATACCTCGTACCTTTTCGGTTCGAAGTCCGCTTGCAAGTATTTCGTCCTTGTCGCAGGTGGCAAAGCCTACACGCGCGTCCCCGTAGTCAATAGCGAGAATTCTGATAATACTCCCTCCTAACCTATGAATTTAATAAGCACGTCCTTGCCGTCGCCATATACGGTGGCGATGACTTTTCCCGCCTCTAAAACCTTTATTTCTCCCTCGCCGCCCTCTTCAAACGATAAGGAAAGGGGAGAGGTGAGAGAAAGGAAGGTCTCCTTTTTGGTTGTGAAATTAAATACCGAAACACCCGAAATGACGTTTTCTCCCTCCTTGTAGGTGTAGGAGAAAATTATGTCGTTTTTGCCGTCGATGTTAAGGTCAAAAATCTTTACGTCCTGAAGACCGTCACCACCCACCGCTTTACCTAAAACGTAAATCTTTTCAAGATGCGCAAGATAGGTGACGTTCCCGAGTCTGAAGAGATTTGCCCCCGTCAAGTCGAAGAAGCCCTCGGGGGAGACGTCGGTGAGAAGAAGAAGGTCGTCTTCCGTTAGACCGAGCTTTTTCTTTTCGGAATAGCTTAAAAGAAGCGCCCTCGTTTCGTCGAGCGAAAGGTTCTTCGGCTCGGGAAGAGCCTCATCCTTCGGCTTGTCGGCGTATACGTAGGAAATCATATCTCGGAATACGCTTAAGTTGCACCTTTCACGCTGTTCTACCTCTTTTTTGCCGTTTGTCAGCGTTACGGGATAGCGGATACAAATCATAGTCGTTTCGGGCAGTAGATTGAAGCCGGGTAAAAAGTATAAGTCAAGGTCACGAAGATATACCGCGTATTCGTTTACCGCAAAGTCGGGAGTATATCCGAGTGCCTCAGAAAGAGGCATAAGAACTCCCGTCTCCTCTGCAACACCGTAGTACTTTTCGTCGAGCAGATATATCATCGAGTCGCCTGCGATTATCTGCGCCGCAAAGGCTTCTCCTACCGTCCTTTGTACGTCGTAGGAGGTGTAGCCCGTCGCAAAGTCACCCGTCTCGTCGTCAAAGGTGTCGTCGGGGTCGAGTGCCGTCAGCTCTATGTAATCTACGTACTTTTTGCCGTCGTCGTTGTAGTCCTCACGCATAACCGTCGAAATGGATTCCTGAAGATATCCCTCTCCCTTAAAGGCAACCGCCGCAGGGCCCATATATAAAAGGTTTGCGTCGGGCTCGTCCTTTGTAAAAAGCTGAACGGTAGCAATAATTATAAATGCAAGAAATATCGGAACGACTATTATGGCAACCTTGTTATGATACCATAAGTTTTCAATTTTCTGACGAAAGGTCATCTTTTCCATAACTAACTTCCTTTTTAGAATATTTACGGTTATATTATATCTGAAAGAAAATTCTTTGTCAATGACAAGACTATGAACTTTGTGTGATTTATCCTCCTTCGATTTTTTACTTGAAAAATATTCTACTTTTTGCTATAATCATTTCAATATGTATAATTTAAAACAATTTACAAGGAAGAAGCTTTATTGATATGAATTTACAAATCAGAGAAATTAAACCTGAAGATAACCTCACTCTGAAGGAGCTTATAAGGAATAGCCTTAAAAATCACGCCCTCGATATTCCGGGTACGGCGTATTTTGATTCTACTCTCGATAACCTATCGGACTTCTACTTGAACAGCAAAAAACGTGGCTATTATGTTTTAGCCGACGAGCTGGGGAAGGCGGTAGGAGGAATCGGCTTTGCCGAATTCCCTGCACTTAAAAACTGTGCAGAGCTTCAAAAGTTATATTTAGCAGATTCGGTAAAGGGCCTCGGCTGGAGCTATAAGCTTATATCTTTCATTGAAACAAAAATGAAAGAAAGTGGATATACGAGGTCATACCTCGAAACTCATGCTAATCTTCAGACTGCAATTCACGTTTATGAAAAAATTGGGTATGAAAGAATAGAACGACCTGAAGGCGTCGTTCATGGCGCAATGACACATTTTTTCTGCAAGAATCTTTAGAAATCACAAAACACCCTATGACTTTTAACGGTCATAGGGTGTTCGTTTCTTAATCAATCGTCTTCATTGTGGGGAATAAAAGCACGTCTCTGATAGCTGCCGAGTCTGTAAGAAGCATACAAAGTCTGTCAATGCCGTAGCCGATACCGCCCGTAGGAGGCATACCGATTTCAAGGGCATTCATAAAGTCCTCGTCGGTGCGGTTTGCTTCCTCGTCGCCCTGCGCGAGAAGCTCCTCTTGTGCCTTGAAGCGCTCTCTCTGGTCGATGGGGTCGTTAAGCTCGGAATAAGCGTTACACATTTCCCAGCCGTTCATAAACATCTCGAAACGCTCAACGAGTTGAGGGTTCGAGGGCTTCTTTTTGGTGAGGGGAGAAATTTCAATGGGATGGTCGGTAACGAAGGTGGGCTGAATGAGGTGATGCTCTGCAAACTCCTCGAAGAAGAGAGAAAGGATGTCACCCTTCTTGTGTCTCTGTTCATAATGAACGCCCTTTTCGTCGGCAATAGCCTTTGCCTCTTCGTCTGTTTTAATGTCGTTAAAGTCAACGCCCGAGTACTTCTTTACCGCATCTGTCATAGTAATACGCTCAAAGGGCTTGCCGAGGTCCATTTCAACGCCGTTGTAAACGATAGTCGTCGTTCCGAGCACTTCCTTTGCAATATGGCGGAACATATTCTCGGTGAGGTCCATCATACCGTTATAGTCGGTATAAGCCTGATAAAGCTCCATAAGAGTGAATTCGGGGTTGTGACGGGTGTCAAGACCTTCGTTACGGAAAACTCTTCCGATTTCGTAAACCTTTTCAAGACCGCCGACGATAAGACGCTTGAGGTAAAGCTCGAGAGAAATACGAAGCTTGAAGTCCTCGTCGAGAGCGTTGAAGTGGGTTTCGAAGGGGCGCGCCGCAGCACCGCCCGCATTTGAAACGAGCATAGGTGTTTCAACCTCGATAAAGCCCTCGGCATCGAGATACTTACGAATAGTGCTTATTATCTTCGAACGCTTGATAAAGGTGTCCTTGACGTCGGCATTCATAATGAGGTCGACGTATCTCTGACGGTAACGGGTATCGGTATTGGTGAGACCGTGATATTTTTCAGGAAGGATCTGCAAGGACTTGGAAAGAAGGGTGATTTCGGTCGCGTGGATCGAAATTTCACCGGTTTTCGTAGTGAATACGGTGCCCTTTACGCCGACAAGGTCGCCGATAT